>JANXSU010000009.1 GCA_025356545.1 Comamonadaceae bacterium | reverse complement strand
TTTGTGTAAGTCGCCCGCAGTAGATTCCTCTAAGTGCAGGCTAATGAGGTTGACCATGCGGTCTTTGGCCCGCTCTAAGTCGGGGCGCAAATACTCGGTGCCAAAGTAGCGTGCAATTTGCACCATGCCTTTGGGCGCCTCCTCGCACATCGTGGCCAGCTTCTCTGGGGAGAGGAGTCCGTGTTGGACGCCGTACTGCAAGGCCTTCTCAAAGAAGGGCCGCGCGTCAAATAGCGCGAGGGATTGGGGAGTAGGTTCGATGCGATCTGACATGGCGCGTGTGACTTTGACCTTCGCCTTCAGATGGCGGATTCTTCGTCGTCCTCGCGGGCTGCGGGGGTGGCGCGACCACGGTCTGTGTCGCTGGTTTCAATCCGTGTGTCTTCGTCGTCTTGATCGTCTTCAGTGTCAAGGCCCAGCGCCTGCGCACGTGCTTGCGCACGCATCACCAGCACGGTTTCTGTAAATAAGTCCGGGCATTCGTAGCGCAGGTGCCAGGCCAACTGCATCCAGTCACCATCGGCCACTTCGTCAAGCTCTAGGCGCGGGCTGGCGTAGGCCGATGCCAACAGTGCCGTCTCAGACAGCATGTCGCCATCTTCTTCGACCGTGTCAAACGTGCCGGTGCGTGCAAAGGCTTCGATGCGGCCCCATTTCTCAGAGAAATAGTTGGCCATGGCGGTGCTGCCACCGTCCAGCTCGGAGACGGCCGTCAAAAACTCAACTGGGTCGGCATCATCCCGAAAAATGATGGAGTTGACCATGCCGCGCAAATGGGTGTGTGTGAGGTCTTTGTATTGCTTTTCGATCACAAGGGCTTGGGCAAATTGGGTCGGTGTGACGAGCAAATTCACAATCGATTCTTTCGATTGATCGTATTCGCGGATGACGGCCAGAATGTCCTTGGGGGCGAGCTGCTCCAGCACCACCATCAGGGCGCGGTCGCCCTCAGCATCGGCCAGCTCGGTGAGAGCCGACTCGGCACCCGCGATATCGCCTGCGGCGATCAGGCTTTGGGTTTTGGCGATCAGGGCAAGGTGGTGGTTCATGGTGTCATTCTTTGCGGTCAAAGCCTTGCTCGGCCATCCAGTCGGCACCGGCTTCTTCGCGGGTGCGTCCATCGCCGTCGTCTGCGTCGTCGGCGGAGAGGTGTTTGTCGCTGCGGTCTGCGTTGTCGTCGTCAGCGCTCTCATCTTCGTCACTGTCGTCATCATCGCTGGCGTGGCTATCGTGCGCGTGCTGGGGCTGGCTCTCCATGTACTCCAGGGCCGCAGCCACACACAAAAACCAGTCGCCAGCGGCTTGCTTGCGAAGTGTCTTGATGAGCGGGGCTGCCCAGGGCGCTATTTCAAGAGAGGGGGCCAAGTCGTCCCACTCGGGCAAATCTTCGGGCTCTTGGCTCAGCAGTTGCTGCATGGCCACTGCAGAGGTGAAGCGAAACGCTTTGTGCAAGACCACGGTCACCATCTCGGGGCTGAGCTCAATCATGCTGACCAAAAAATTCAACTCACCACGGCGTTCTGCAAGTCGCTGATTCAGGATGTTAAGCCCTTCGGAGTCCGAACGCATGTCATCAAGTTCGGCCCGGTAGGCAGAGCGCAGATTGTGGAAGAAGGGTGATATTTGCATGAGACTTGGCGGTTTTTTGAAGGGGGCTAGATTAAGCGGTTGAAGTAGTCACGCCAGATTTCGCGTGCGGTATCAATCGGGCTGTCGAGCAGGTTGCGCTTGCGGTTGTTGTCATAGGCCTCGCGCTTGGCGTCATCGCTCAAGATGTCGTAGGCCTCTTGCACGCTCTGAAAGCGCGCCGCAGCATTGGGAGCAGGGTTGCGGTCGGGGTGGAGCAGGGCGGCCTGCTGGCGGTACGCCTTTTTGACCTCGGTCAGCGTTGCCCCAGGGCCGACACCCAACGCAGCGTAATGGTCTTTCATGCAGAACTTTAGTAGGCCTGAATTGGAAAACCCCGCCGTTTTTCAACGACGGGGTTAACTTTTATTTTGGCTCCTCGACCTGGGCTCGAACCAGGGACCTACGGATTAACAGTCCGGCGCTCTACCAACTGAGCTATCGAGGAACAAGCCTCAAATTATAGCGTTATTTTTTAGGCCTCGGCCTAGGGACGAAATTTTTTTGAGCTCAAGTTGGTTGATTTCATTCGACTTTTGGGGTGTGTAGTTTGCGCCACGCATGAACAGATCTGCACACACCCCGCGCAGCCAGCGGTTATCAGCGTCCTGGTGGTAGCGCGTATGCCAGTATTGTTTGACGGTGAAGCCGGCTATCTCGAAAGGGCAGGGCAACACGCGCAGGCCTGATGCGCGCGCCAAGGTCTCGCCGATGTTGCGGGGCAGCGTGGCAATCAGGTCGCTGGTGGAAAGAATAGCGGACAAGCCCAAAAATCCGGGCATTTCCAGCTGAATGTGGCGAGTGATGTTTTGCGCTGCTATCGCGTTGTCCAGTAGCTGGGCGCCTGTGCCCGAACTGATGCCGATGTGCGACTCCGCTTGGTACGCATCCAGACCCCAATGCGATGGCCCTGCGTCGCTTACCCGGGGGTGCTGGGCATTGGCCAGGCAAATCCAGTCTTGCGCGTATAAGGCCTGTTGGTAAAAACCGGCGTCCAGTCCGGGCAGAAAACCCAGTGCCAAATCGGCTTTACCCGACTGCAAGGCTTCTGCCAAGTTGACGTCAATTCGGCTGGCCGCCAATGACACGCCAGGGGCCAGGGCCCGCACATGCGCCAGCAGCCGGGGCAGCAGGGTAATGTGGCTGGCGTCCGTCATGGCAATGGAAAAACGCCGCTGGGCGGTAGCCGGGTCAAACGCGGCGCTGGTCTGCGACAGGCGCTTGAGTGCGTCCAGCACTTCGCGCACGGTGAGCATCAAGGCCTCGGTGCGGGGCGTGGGCAACATGCCCTGTGCCGTGCGCACAGACAGGGGGTCGCCGAGCTGCTGGCGTAATTTGGCCAGCCAGATGCTCACCGTGGGCTGACTTTGGCCCAGCGCCTCGGCAGCCCGCGTCACGCTGCGGGTGGTGTAGAGCTGATCCAACAGGCGCAACAGCTTGATGTCTAACAGGGCAGGGTCGTGATCCATGGTGATGGTGCTGGATTCTCGCTTTCGCGGGAAAGACGGGCGGAGTGAAATTTTTGGCTCATTATTTTATGAGGCAATGAAGAGTATTGCTGTTGCTGTGTAGACGCAATGATGGTCAATTGGCAAAATCCGTCTCTGTCTTTCAAGGAGTGGTCTTTTGAAAATTTGCATTTTGGGCGCAGGCGCCTTGGGTTGCGCCATCGGTGGTGTGCTGACCGAGGCGGG
This sequence comes from Comamonadaceae bacterium, assembly GCA_025356545.1. Lineage (GTDB taxonomy): Bacteria > Pseudomonadota > Gammaproteobacteria > Burkholderiales > Burkholderiaceae_C > CANCDA01. The sequence goes on along the minus strand of JANXSU010000009.1, from coordinate 17,741 downwards.
CCATGAGGTCTGGTTGATCAACCGCAACGCGGCGCAGGTGGATGCCATGAACAGTCGTGGCCTGATCTTGCGTGACGGCGCGGGTGTGGATCGCACGGTGGGCGTGCGCGCAGCCACCACGGCGCAGGGGGTCAGCATGGACTCTGGCGCGGTTGATCTGGTGATCGTGCTGGTCAAGTCCTTTCATACCGGGGAGGCCATGCAGGCGGCCACTTCGTTGATTGGGCCGCAGACCGTGGTGATGTCACTGCAAAACGGTCTCGGGCATGAGGACATCTTGGCCGACATCGTGGGCCGTGAGCGCGTGCTGGCAGGCAAGACCTATGCCGGGGGCTCGCAACTTGGTCCCGGTCATGTGCTGGTGGGCACCATCGGCAAAGACACGCACATCGGCGAGCTGGACGGGCGCATCACGGCACGCGTGCAGAGTATTGCGAACACCTTTAACGAGGCCGGGCTGGACACTGTAGTTAGTGCCAATATCATGGGCACCATCTGGGACAAGTTGCTGGTCAACGTGGCCACAGGCGCAGTCAGCGGTATTTCCCGTCTGGTCTATGGTGAGCTGTACCAAGTGAGTGAGTTGGAAGCCACCGGTGTTGCTGCGGTGGCGGAGGCCATGGCTGTTGCCAAAGCCAGCGGTATCACGCTGAGCATTACCGACCCACGCCAGCCTTGGGTCAAGGCCGGAGCCGGGCTGCCCTATGACTTCAAAACTTCCATGCTGCAAAGCCTGGAAAAAGGATCGATCACTGAGATCGATTTCATCAACGGTGCTGTTGTGCGTCAAGGTGAAAAATGCGGCGTCCCCACCCCTGTCAACCAGGCGCTGGTGGCTTGCATCAAGGGCATCGAGCGCAGCTTGAAACTTTAAATCCCTCCTGAAATACACCATGGCTAGCACTCAAAAATCCTACGTCGAACACGTCGCCGTGCGTGTTAATGACATTCACTGGCACATCAACTTCTTTTGTGAAGCCCTGGGCATGGACGTGCGCGAAATCGACGGCCCGACCGACGCGCCCAACCAGTACTGGAGCATTGGCGGCCTGCAGCTCATGAGCACGCCGGACTTTGAAGCCGCACCCAGCAACGACGCGGGCTGGTTGGCGCACTTGGGCATCATGGTGGACGATTTGGAGCAGGCTCTTTCCCAATGCCACAAGTTTGGCGTCAAGGTCTTGCCCCAGGGGCGCAACTGGTTGCAGTTGCCCGACGGCCTAGCCATCGAGTTGATCCAGGCTGCGCCCGGTAGCGTGGCGCAGGCGTTGGCCGTGAATCCCCGCGTTTGATCGCCCCCGTTTGATTGACGAAAGACACCCCATGTCCGCACCCAGAATCAACTTCACAACCCCTGAGAAATACTGGGACGACGCCCGCGAGGGCGATGAATGCACCAGCCCGAGCTACATCGTCACCCGCGAGCGCATCCTCGCCTACGCCGATCTCACGGGCGACCACACGCCCGTGCATGTGGACGAAGCCTATGCCAACGCCAGCCACTTCGGTTGCATCGTGGCGCACGGCCTGTTTGGGCTGTCTATCGCCGATGGTCTCAAGACCCAGAGCGAGTACGGCTTTTTGCCCGGCATGTCCCTGGGTTGGACCTGGGACTTTTTGCTGCCCATCAAGGTCAACGACGTGCTGCACGTCAAATACCGCGTTGGCAGCATGCGCGCCAGCAAGAGCAAGCCGGGCTGGGGCATCGTGGTGCTGCCGTCTGAGCTGATTAACCAGGACGGCCAGGTGGTGCAAAAAGGCGAACACCGGCTGATGATCCCGCGCCGACCGGATACCGCAGCCGCTTGATAAGAAAGTAGTTGCTATAAAAAAAATAGCTGCTTACGCATATATTTATTGGTCTACAGGCATATTTAACTATGAAAACCGAAGCCAGAAACCAAAATCTACCCCTCAAAGGCATCCGTGTCATTGACTACAGCCATTTCTTGGCCGGCCCACACATGTCGCGAAGCCTCTCGGCCATGGGGGCCGAGGTCATCAAGGTTGAGCGGCCTAACGCCGGTGACGCCGGGCGTGCCAGCCCAACCATCGTCGGTGGCCAAAGCGGCTACTTCATGCAGCAAAACATGGGCAAGCAGGGCCTGTGCATCAACTTGCGCGACCCGCGTGGTCTGGAGATGATGCACAAGCTCACCGACAGCGCCGACGTGTTTGTCGAGAATTACCGCCCCGGCGCCCTCAACAAGTTGGGCCTGGGCTATGACGAGCTTTCAAAGCGCAATCCCAAGCTCATCTACTGCTCGGTCTCGGCCTACGGTCACACCGGCCCCGACTCCCATCGACCCGGCTTTGGCCTGATTGCCGAAGCCAAGAGCGGTGCCATGTCGCTGATTGGCGTGCCGGGCGAGCCACCGCCGCTGTTCAGAATGCCCATTGCCGACATGTACGCGGGCATGCACGGCGTGTCGGCGATTTGCGCCGCGCTGTTTGGCCGTGTCAGCAGTGGCCGGGGCCAGCACATCGACATTGCGCTGTACGACTGCATGGTCTCCATGCACGACTTCGCCGCCCAGTCTTACCTGATGAGCGGCGGCCAAGAGCTACCGGTGCAGACGGGGCACGACTTGCCGCAAAGCACGGTGTACGGCGTGTTCACCGCCCAAGACGGCTACCTGGTGATTGCCGCCCAGATGACGGACACCTGGATCAGCCTGGCCCGACTCATCGGCGGCGAGGTCTATGCGGCGGACACCAGCCTGCACGACCAAGCTGGGCGCAATGCCAACCGCGAAAGCATTCTGGCCAAGGTGCGCGCCTGGACGCTGGCACGGTCGGTGCAGGACTGCTGTGCCGCGCTGGACGCGGCGGGCGTGCCTGCCGCCCCGGTGCAAACCATCGACCAGGTGCTGAGCGATCCGCAAACCCTGGCGCGCGGCATGGTGGTGGAGCAAGACCACCCGCTGCTGGGTAAGATCAAGCTTCCCAACCTGCCGTTTCGTTTCTCGGATTGCGACACCTCACCCAGCGGCCCCGCGCCGCTGTTGGGGCAACACAACCGAGACATTGCGGCCAGCTTGGGTTATTCAGAAACCGAGATTGACACCTTTGTGAATGAGGGTGTTTTGTACGCTGAAGCCTCCGTGAAACAACTAACCCAATAAAGACCCATGACCGACCAATACGCCGTGATCGGCAACCCCATCCAGCAGAGCAAGTCTCCCCTCATTCACACGGCATTCGCCAAGGCAACGCAGCAAGACTTGGAATACACCAAGATCGAAGGTCATGTGTTTGCCGATGATGTGGACGCTTTTCGTGCCCGTGGCGGGCGCGGCATGAACATCACCGCGCCCTTCAAGATCGACGCCTTTGCCTACGCCACCGAGCGTTCCGAGCGAGCCCAACTGGCCGGGGCCGCCAATGCTCTGAAGTTTGAAGGCGACCGCGTGATGGCCGAGAACTTTGACGGTATAGGTCTGGTGCGCGACGTCACGCACAACCTGCGTTGCCCGCTCAAGGGCAAACGCGTGCTGGTGCTGGGCGCGGGCGGCGCGACGCGCGGGGCGCTGCTGCCCTTTCTGGCCGAGCAACCCGCCGAGCTGGTCATCGCCAATCGCAACTTGAAAAAGGCGCAAGAGCTGCTGCTCATTGGCGCGAGCCGGGGGAATGTGCGCGGCTGCACCTACTCAGACTTGGAAGGCCAGACTTTCGACGTCGTGTTCAACGCCACCTCCGCCAGCTTGAAAGCCGAGCTGCCGCCCGTGCCAGTCTCGGTGTTTACCGGCTGCACCCTGGCGTATGAGCTGGCCTACGGCAAGGGCCTCACGCCTTTTCTGCGTCTGGCGCAAAACGCCGGTGTCAAGCAACTGGCCGATGGTGTGGGCATGCTGGCCGAGCAGGCCGCAGAGGCGTTTGAGTGGTGGCGCGGTGTACGGCCCGATACCCAGGCTGTGATTGACACACTCACTGTGCCGCTGGTCTGAGTGCTTGCAGGTCGCAAGGTCAGACACAGACTTGTCTTGCCTAGGCCTATACTTTGCGAATGAACGAACTAGTACATTCGCCGCGATCCACCCGTTCGCCCCGTGTGGCCGCCAATGCAGTCAAGGTAGCCAAAACTTCACCGCGCGAGACCACGCGCACCAACGACCCGGCTCGTACGATGGCGGAGATTTTGAAGGTTGCCACCACGGAATTTGCGAACAAAGGCCTTGCAGGCGCACGCATCGACGAGATCGCAGCCGCCACGCGCACCAGCAAGCGCATGATTTACTACTATTTTGTGAGCAAAGAGGGCTTGTACATCGCCGTGCTGGAGGATGCTTACCGGCGCATGCGCAGCATCGAATCTGAGTTGCACCTGCAAGACCTAACCCCCGAGGCCGCGCTGCGCAGGCTGGTGGAGTTCACCTTCGATCACCATGCCAACAACCAAGACTACATCCGTCTGGTGATGACCGAGAACATGGAGCGCGGGGCCTACCTGGCCCAGAGCAAGAGCATTCAGGAGCTCAATGTGCCTGCTATCCAGGCCATTCGCCATCTCTACGACCGAGGGGTGGCACAGGGCGTGTTTCGCATCGGGCTTGATCCGGTGGACATTCATGCCTCCATTTCTGCGTTGACATTTTTCAACGTCTCCAACCAACACACCTTTGGCCTGATCTTCAAGAACAAACCACAGTCACCCAAGATGATTGCGGCACGGCGAAAGAGCATCGTTGAGATGGTGGTTCGTTTTGTTCAGATCTAAAAGTTAAATTTTTACCAAGCAAATTAAGGGTTTTCCCTAGTACATATAAAACTAACTGGTTCGTACATTATCGGTACAGCCTTTTAAAGGAGATTGCTTCGTGCTTCAAAAAATGATCGACCGTTACTGCCAGGCGCTGACCGTGCTCATGGCGGCTGCTCTGGCGCTGATGGTGCTGCTGGTGTTTACCAATGTGGTGCTGCGTTACGCCTTCAACTCGGGTATCACCGTATCGGAGGAGCTATCGCGCTGGTTGTTCGTCTGGGTCACCTTCATAGGCGCCATTGTGGCCATGCAAGAGGGTGCGCACCTGGGCACGGACATGCTGGTGTCACGTTTGTCGGTTCGGGGAAAAAAACTCTGCCTTGTGCTGGGTCACCTGCTAATGCTGTTCGTCTGCTGGCTACTGTTCAAGGGCTCGCTAGAGCAGGTCAAGATCAACTGGGACTCCACCAGTGCGGCCATGGAAGTGTCCCAGGGCTTTTTCTATGCGAGTGGTTTGGTCTGTGCGGTGTCGGGCGCGGTCATCTTGCTCAATCACCTGTGGCGCTTACTGACAGGCCAACTGTCTGAAGCTGAGCTGATTGGTATTCGGGAATCCGAAGAAGAACCCATCGACGTGCCCAAACCTTTGGCCTAACCCAAACCACAAGAAGAAACACCATGACCATCGCTGTTTTTCTGGGCTCCCTGCTCGCCGCCATGGCGCTGGGCATTCCCATTGCTTTTTCTCTGCTGCTGTGCGGCGTCGCTTTGATGTGGCACATGAACATGTTCGATGCGCAAATTCTGGCGCAAAACATCATGGAGGGCGCCAACAGCTTTCCGTTGCTGGCCGTGCCCTTCTTCATGTTGGCAGGCGAGGTGATGAACACGGGTGGCCTGTCCCGGCGTATTGTTGACTTTGCGCTGGCGCTGGTCGGCCACATTCGGGGGGGGCTTGGCTATGTGACTATCGTCGCGGCCTGCATCTTGTCGGCCCTTTCGGGATCGGCTGTGGCTGATGCGGCTGCGCTCACCGCACTCTTGCTGCCCATGATGGTCAAGGCCGGGCACGACAAGGCGCGCAGCGGTGGCTTGATTGCGGCCTGCGGCGTCATTGGCCCCATCATTCCGCCCTCCATTGGCTTTGTCATTTTTGGCGTGGCCGCCAACGTGTCGATTACCAAGCTATTCCTGGCCGGTATTTTTCCTGGCATTTTATTGGCTGCAGGCTTGTGGGCTACTTGGTGGTGGTTGACCCGCAAAGAGCAGTTGGAGCCCCCGCCGCGCAAACCCGCAGGTGAGGTGTGGATCGCCTTTCGCAAGGCCGGCTGGGCGCTGACGCTGCCCTTACTCATCCTGGTGGGCTTGCGTTTTGGCATCTTCACGCCAACCGAGGCTGCCGTGGTGGCGGCGGTGTTTGCCCTGTTTGTGGCTGGTGTCATCTACCGCGAACTGAGCTGGGTTCAGCTTTACGGCACCTTTGTGGCGGCAGCCAAAACCACCGCCGTGGTGATGTTCTTGGTGGCCGCTGCCATGGTCTCGGCCTGGCTGATCACGGTGGCGCAGTTGCCAGCCCAGGTGGTTGATCTGCTCAGTCCGCTGCTGGGTCACCCCACGCTGCTGATGATGGCCATCATGCTGCTGGTCATGGTGGTGGGAACCGCCATGGACATGACGCCCACCATCCTCATCCTCACACCCGTGCTGATGCCGCTGGTGAGGGCAGCGGGCATTGACCCGGTGTATTTTGGCGTGCTGTTCATCATCAACAACTCCATCGGCCTGGTGACGCCGCCCGTGGGCACGGTGCTCAACGTGGTGGCGGGTGTGGGTCGCATGAAGATGGACGAGGTCACGCGCGGCGTGATGCCCTTCATGGCCGTGCAGTTTGTGGTGATGTTTTTGATGGTGCTGTTCCCGCAACTGGTGATGTGGCCAGCGCAGTTGCTGTACCGCTGATTTGAATTATTTTTCTGAAGCAGGGCGTATTGGGTACGCCACGGTCTGCTTCTCTTTGTTGGCGTACTTGGTGTTTTTCAGGAGACAAGAATGAAACGTTTGATGATGAAGTCCGTATTGGCCGTCGCGGCCCTGGCTGCTTTCGGAATGGCCAGCGCGCAAGAGCGAACCCTCAAGTTCGCTCTCAGCAGCCCAGAGGGGCATCCTGCCGTTGTTGGCATGAAGAAATTCAAAGAAACCGTGGAGACCAAATCTGGCGGCAAGATCAAGGTCAACCTGTTTCTCAACAGCTCCTTGGGCAGCGATCAGGCCGTTCTGTCGGCCATCAAAGGCGGCACGATTGAGATGTCGGTGATGAACTCTGGCATCCTGGCCAGCGAAGTCAAAGAATTGGGGATTTTTGACTTCCCCTTCTTGTTCGACAACGAGAAAGAGTCAGACGCGATTGTGGATGGCCCGGTGGGTAAGAAGCTGCACGCCAAGCTGGAAGAAAAAGGCATTGTGGGCCTCTCGTACTGGGAGCTGGGCTACCGCCAGATGACCAATAGCAAGCGCCCGTTGAACAAGGTGGAAGACATTGACGGCCTCAAGCTGCGAGTCATCCCCAACCCTATCAACGTGGCCTGGGTCAAAGCCTTGGGTGCCAACCCTACGCCCATGCCTTTCCCCGAGGTCTATGGCGGCTTGGAGCAAAAAGCCATTGACGGCCAAGAGAACCCGATCAGCGTGATCGCTGCCAACAAGTTCTGGGAAGTGCAAAAGCACATCGCCCTGACCAACCACCAGTACAACCCGCAATCCGTGATCTTCAGCAAAAAGGTTTGGGACACGCTCAGCGCCGCTGACAAGAAACTCATTGACGATGCTGCCGACGAAGCCGCCATTGTTCAGCGCAAAGAGTCACGCGCCGCAGTCGCCGCCAACCTGGAGCTGCTGAAGAAAAATGGCATGACCGTGACCCAGTTTGTCCCGGTCGAAGTGGCCAAACTGCGCGAGAAGATGAAACCGGTGATCGCCCAGTTCAGCGCCAACGTGGGTGAAGCGACTGTGAACGACATGATGGCCGAGCTGGCCAAGCTGCGCAAGTAAATGAGCAAAACCCGCATCGCTGTTGCTGGTGCTGGCACCATCGGCCAAGCCCACATTGATGCGGTGCTGAACAGCACAACTTGCGTGCTGTCGGCCATTGTTGACCCCTCGCCCTTAGCGGGCGAGGTCGCAGCCAAAGCGGGTGTACCGCTTTTCAAATCCATTGACAAATTACTGGCCCAAGACCGCCCTGATGGACTTGTCTTGGCCACCCCGAATCACCTGCACATGTCGCAAGGCTTGCAGTGCATCGCCGCCAAGCTGCCCATCCTGCTGGAGAAACCTATCGCCACCACCGTGGCTGAAGGCGAACAACTGCTCAAAGCCGTGCAAGACAGCGACGCCAAAGTGCTGATCGGCCACCATCGCGCCCACAGCCCGATCATGGCCAAGGCCAAAGAGGTGGTGGATTCCGGAAAACTGGGAAAACTCGTGGCCGTCATGGGCAGCGCCACCTTCTTCAAGCCTGACCACTACTACGCCGATGCGCCCTGGCGGCGCGAGATCGGCGGCGGCCCGATCCTGATTAACCTGATCCACGAAGTGCACAACCTGCGCATGCTGTGTGGTGACATCGTCGCCGTGCAGGCCTTTGCATCGCATGCCACGCGTGGCTTCCCGGTGGAAGACACGGTGGCCATCAACCTGCGTTTTGCCAGCGGTGTGCTGGGTACGTTTTTGCTTTCAGACACAGCTGCCTGCCCGCGCAGCTGGGAGCAGACTTCGCAAGAAAACAAGGCCTACCCCACTTGCGAAGACGAAGACTGCTACGTCATCACCGGCACCAACGGCGCGCTGTCTGTGCCCACCATGCGCCTGAAAACCTACCCCCGCCCCGAAGACCGTTCGTGGTGGAAAGCATTTGAGGTCGGCGTCGTTGGCATGGTGCGCGACGACCCGATCAAGCTCCAGATGGAGCACTTCGGCGCCGTGGTACGCGGCGAAGTTGAGCCCTTGGTCAGCGCCCGCGACGGCTTGCAAAATCTTCGAATCACCGAGGCCATCGCCCTGGCCGCCAAGACCGGTCAGACGGTGAGCCTGTGAAGAGCACCGAAAGTACAACGCGCCCACCGTTCGGGCTGAGCTTGTCGAAGCCTTGCAACCCTTCGACAAGCTCAGGGCGAACGGTGGAGAACGAACAAAATTGTTTTTCATTAAATTTCATTTCGTAAGGAGTCCCCCATGAAAATCCTCATGCTCAACGGCATCAACCTCAACATGTTCGGCAAACGCGATCCGAAGCAGTACGGCACTATCACGCTGGATCAAATCAACGAACAGGTGGTCAAACTGGGCCAGGAGTTGGGTGCGCAGGTGGCGCACTTTCAGACCAATTTTGAGGGCGACATGGCCGAGCGCATTCATCAGGCGCTTGCCGATGAGGTGGATGCTGTGCTGATCAACGCGGGCGCCTGGACGCACTACAGCTACGGTATTCGTGACGCATTGAGCATCCTCAAATGCCCGATCTATGAGGTTCACATGTCCAATATTCATGCCCGTGAAGTCTTTCGCCACCACTCGGTGATTGCCGACATTGCGCGCGGCCAGATTTGTGGATTCGGGGTTGACAGCTACCTGCTGGCCTTGCGTGCGGCCGTGTCGGCGCACCAAGCGGCACAAGTTCAGACGGCCCAAGCCTAATCACATCATGATCAACGGCAACACTGAAATCATCGCGCACATTGGCTTTCCCACCCACAGTTTCAAGGCCCCGATGATCTACAACCCGTGGTTCGAGTCCATGGGCATCAACGCCATCGTCGTGCCCATGGGTTGTCGGGTGGAAGACTACCCGGCCTTTTTGCGCTCGGTTTTCAAGCTCAGCAACATCCGTGGCGCGCTCATCACCATGCCGCACAAGGTCACCACCGTCGGTTTGCTGGACGACATCGCGCCCACGGCCGCCATTGCCGGTGCCTGCAACGCCGTGCGCCTGGGACCAGATGGCCGTCTGCAAGGCGATATGTTTGACGGTGAAGGCTTTGTGCGCGGCGTGCTGCGCAAAGGGCTCAAGCTCAAAGGCGCACGCGCCCTGGTGGTGGGCAGCGGCGGTGTGGGTTCGGCCATTGCCGCGTCTCTGGCGGCGGCGGGTGTGGCAGGCTTGGGTTTGTTTGATGTCAACGACGCATCGGCGCAAGGACTGGGCCAACGTTTACGCCAGCATTACCCCGCGCTGGAGGTCAGCACCGGTTCCAACGACCCGGCAGGTTTTGATCTGGTGGTCAACGCCACGCCGCTGGGCATGAACGTGGGCGACCCCATGCCCATGGACATGAGCCGCGTTGCCGCCAGCACCTTTGTGGGCGAAGTGGTGATGAAGGCCGAGACTACCGCCTTCCTGGCCGCTGCCCAGGCCCGGGGCAGCGCCACGCAGGTGGGCACGGACATGCTGTTCGAGCAAATCCCAGCCTACTTGGAGTTTTTTGGTTTCCCAAGCACTACCGCTGATGTTTTGCGAGAAGTGGCGCGATTGAGCTATTGAGGGCTGATGTGAGGACTGGTGTGAGTTTGTGAGTTTTCCTCTCCCCTAGAATCGACCTGTACCGTAAGATGGCAGGTCTTTTTTTGAGGTGAACATTCCATGCAAAAGTGTGAAGTTTTGATCGTCGGCGCAGGCCCGGTAGGTTTGACGTTGGCGATTGATCTGGGTAAGCGCGGCATTCATTGCACGCTGATTGAGCAAAAAGACGCACCGCAGTTTCTGCCGAAGATGGAGCGTGCCAATGCCCGCACCATGGAGATGTACCGCCGCATTGGCCTGGCCGAGCCTATTCGGCAGGCCGGTCTGCGCGGTGATTGCCCGATGGACGTGTACGTCGTCCTTAGCCTGAACGAGCCTCCTCTGTTGCGCTTGCGCTACCCCAGCGTTGACGAAGCCAGAGCCGATGGCCGCTTGACCAATGACGGCACGGGCTCACTTGAGCCCTACCAGCTGATCTCGCAGTACACGCTGGAGCCGCTGCTCAAACAAATTGCGGAGAGCTTGCCCACGGTGACGGTGCGCTTTGGCACAGAATTCATTTCACAAGAGCAAGACGATGCGGGTGTGAATGTCACGGTGAAGTCTGGCGACATAACCGAAACCCTGCGCGCCACTTACCTGGTGGGCTGCGACGGCGGCACCAGCCCGGTGCGCAAGCAGCTCGGCATCAAGCTGCGCGGTGAAGGCGCAATGATGGAGTTCCGCCAGGCGCTGTTTCGTTGTGATGAATTGTTCGACAAGTTGCCACTGGGCAATGGGCCGGGCCGGGGCCGCCACTACCATGTGGCCGACAACAAGGCCAGCTTTCTCATCATGCAGGACTCCACTGTGCACTGGACGCTGCACGCCGTGGTGGATTCCGACGAAGCCATGAAAGCGCAGTTTGAAAAAGTCATCGGTTTCCCGGTCAAGTACGAGATGGTGTCGTGCTTCCCCTGGCGGCAAAACCTGTTGCTGGCGGACCGCTACCGTGAGAAGCGCGTGTTCCTCGCCGGGGACGCAGCGCACTTGGTTATCCCCACCGGTGGCTTGGGCATGAACACCGGCGTGGGCGATGCGTTTGACCTGTCGTGGAAACTGGCGGGCACGCTGCAAGGCTGGGGCGGTGAGAATCTGCTGGGTTCTTACTCGCATGAGCGCCGTCAGGTGGGGGACCGCAACGTCGGCGCGTCGCGTTACGCGTCGATTGGGCGGCGCAAGTGGCGCTCCATGTACCGCGCCAACATCAGCGAGAACACGCCCGAGGGCAAGCAGAACCGCGAGACGCTGGCCAACGTGGCCAATGTGGAGCAGCGAAAGACCAACGAGATGACCGGGGCCGAGATGGGCTACCGCTATGTTGATTCGCCCATCATCATGGACATCCCCGGCGGGCCAGAGCATTTGTTCCGCGAATACGTGCCCAGCACTTGGCCGGGTGCGCGCCTGCCACATGTCTGGCTGAACGACGGCAGCGCTTTGCAGGACAAGCTGCCAATAGAAAGCTACACGCTGCTCAAGCTGGGCAACACCCAGGCTGAAACGACGAGCCTGGAGCAGGCCATTCGTGCCCGCGGTGCCCCTTTGACGGTGCTCAACGTGCCCGATCAAATCGCCCGTGACCTCTATGGTTTCGATCTGATCCTGTTGCGCCCGGACATGCACATCGTGTGGCGCGGGATGCAAGTGCCTGAAGACGCGGTGCAAATGGCGGCGGTGGCCACGGGCCATTAAGAGGAGCCGATCATGAAAACATTTGCAGTCGTCGTGAGCCTGATCTGTTCGTGCGTCTTGCCTGCTGGTGCCCAAGCCCAAGACTACCCCACACGCCCCATCCAGTTCATCGTGCCCTACACCCCCGGCACTACCGGCGACATGCTGGCCCGTCTGCTGGGCGTGCGTATTTCGCAGCGCTGGAACGTGCCGGTCGTGATCGACAACAAGGCGGGAGCGGGCGGCACCATCGGTACCGACGCCGTGGCCAAGGCCGCGCCCGATGGCTACACCTTCGGCTTTGTGGCCACCTCTTTCGGCACGATTGCGGCCACCAACCCCAAGTTGCCTTTCGATCCGCTCAAGAGCTTTGCCCCGGTCGCCTTGTTGGGCACCAGCGCGATGACGCTGGTCGTCAACCCCAAATTCCCGGCCAACAACGTGCGCGAGTTTGTCGAGCAACTCAAAAAGCAACCCGGCGTGGTGAACTATGCCTCCCCTGGCCTGGGGGCGTCACAACACCTGGCCATGGAGCTGTTCAAGCAAGAGACCGGCACCAACATGGTTCACGTGTCTTACAAAGGCAGTGCCGGTGCGCTCAATGACGTGGCGGCGGGCCATGTGCAAGCCAGCGTCGTGTCCCTGCAAAGCGCCTCGGTGCTGGCGCAGAGCGGCAAGCTGCGCATCCTGGCGGTGATGAGTCCCGAGCGCGCATCCACCTTCCCGCAAGTGCCAACTTTTGTTGAATCAGGCTACCCCAATATGCTGGTGGAGACCTGGTACGGCATGCTGGCCCCGGCGGGCACGCCACCGGCCATCGTCGCCAAGATGAATGCCGAAATCAACCAACTGTTGATGCTGCCCGAGGTGAAAGAAGCCATGGCCAAGCAAAGCGTGGACCCAGCAGGCGGCAAACCCGAGCGCTTCGATGCCTTGCTGCGCAAAGAAATCAAGCTGTGGTCGCAGGTGGTGACGCGCGGCAAGATCGTCGTCGAGTAATTTCAATTAAAAACTTTAAATTTTCAGGAGTACCCCTATGAACCCAACCCACGCCAGCCTTTTTCAAGACTTGGTCATCGCCTACCGTCTGCTGGCTGACCACGGCATCATTGACGCCTATGGGCACATCAGCGTGCGCTGCCCGGTCAACCCCAATCGTTTCTGGATGGCGCGCTCGGCCCCGCCCGAGTTGGTACTAGAGACCGACATGATGGAGTTCGACATGGAGAGCCAGCCCATTGATGCGCAGGGCCGTCACCCGGTGAACGAGCGCTTCATCCACGGTGAGGTGTACAAGGCGCGCCCCGAAGTGATGGCCGTGGTGCACAACCACTCGCCATCGGTCATCCCGTTTTGCTGTACCAACACGTCGCTGCGCCCCATCTTCCACATGTCGGCCTTCATCGGCTTGGGCGTGCCCAACTGGGAAATCCGCGACGCTTTGCCGGGTAGCGACATGCTGGTGCGCGACACCTACTTGGGCGCGTCGCTGGCCAAAACCTTGGGCGGTCACCCAGCGGCCTTGATGCGTGGCCACGGCGCTGTGGTGGTGGGTGAGAGCTTGCAAGTGGCCGTGGGCCGCAGCGTGTACCTGGAGCAAAACGCGCGCATGCAATACCAAGCTGAAATGCTGGCCGGCCCGAGTGGTGAAATCACCTTCATGGACGACCAGGAAGTGGCGGCCAACGTGATTTGGCAAGACTACGGGCGCTTCTGGAACTTGGTGCGCAACAAGATGCTTAAAAAACTTGAGGCTGAGAAGCAGGCCTAAAAACGCACGACGTTAACACCAACCTCACAGCACCGGAGCAAGCCTCATGACCCTCAATCGCAGAACACTCTTGGCTGCATCGGGTGCTGTCGGGCTGGCCAGCATGGGCGTGGCACAGGCCCAGCCCAAGCTGCTGCGCATGGTGGTACCTCTCACGCCTGGCACCACGCCAGATTTGATCGCGCGCGCCATCGGCCCGCTCATGCAGGCCAAGCTGGACATGGGCTACGTGGTGGACAACAAGGCCGGTGCCTCCGGCATGATTGGCATGGACTTTGTGGCCAAGTCCAGCGACCCCGCCACGCTGCTGATCGTGCCTGCCACCACGGTGACTTTGCCGCTGTTTTACAAGTCGGTTGACTTTGATGTGATCAACGGCTTCACGCCCATCACGCAGGTGTGTTCGTCGTCGTTTGTGCTGGTGGTGCACAAGGATGTGCCTGCTAAAAACCTGAGCGAATTCATCAGTTGGGCCAAGTCCAAACCCGGTTTGTTTTACGCGTCCCCCGGCAATGGCACGCACCATCATTTGTTCATGGAGTTGCTTAAGCAATCCGTGGGTGTGTCGCTGGAACATGTCGCCTACAAGGGTTCGGCCCCGGCGTTCAATGACTTGCTGGGCGGGCAAATCCCTGCCATGTTCATGCCTATCCAGGTGGCCGTGCCGCTGCGTGACGCGGGGCGCTTGAAGATCATCGGCGGCTCGCTGCGAGATCGTCACCCTGGCTTCCCCGACATTCCCTCACTGCAAGAGCAGGGCGCTAAAAACTTCCATGCCGATCCCTGGTTCTCGGTTTGGGGCACGCCCAAAATGCCCGCAGCACAGGTGGAGCAGTACCGCGCTGCCATCATCTCCGCACTGGCGGACACTGCCGTGCATGACAAGCTTACCCAACAGGGCTTAATCCTCAAGACCAGCACGCCAGCCGAGCTGCTGGCCTTGACCCAAGCCGAAGCTGCGCTGTGGACGCAGATGATCCGCAACAGCAACATCAAAGCAGAGTAGTCTCAAGCAACTTCATCCAAGCAGCGTCATTCAGGCCTGCGCATTCACAGAAAAGCAGCATTTATGCAAACCCGCAAACTCGGCCCCTTTAACGTCTCCGCCATCGGCCTGGGCTGCATGAGCTTGAGCTACGCCTACGGCGTGCCCCCCGCCTTTGACGCGGCTGAACGCGTGCTGCTGGCCGCGCTGGACAGTGGTGTCACGCTGTTTGATACCGCCGCCTTGTATGGCTTTGGGGCCAACGAAGACCTGCTAGGCAAGGTGCTCAAACCGCACCGCCAACGCTTCACCTTGGCCAGCAAGGGCGGCTTGGCGGGTGTGACTTTTCCTGATGGTGTCAAGCGCGTGATTGATGGCCGGCCTGCGACGCTGCGCCAAAACTGCGAAGACAGCCTGCGCCGTTTGCAGACCGATGTGATCGACCTCTACTACCTGCACCGCTTCGACAAAAAAGTACCGATTGAAGACAGCGTGGGCGAAATGTCACGTCTGGTGGAAGAGGGCAAGGTGCGCACGCTGGGCTTGTCAGAGGTATCGGCCAGCACGCTGCGCCGCGCGCACGCTGTGCACCCCATCACCGCAGTGCAAACCGAGTATTCGCTGTGGGCACGCAACCCCGAGATTGCCGTGCTGCAAACCTGCCGTGAGCTGGGCGTGGCTTTTGTCGCCTTCAGTCCCGTAGCGCGTGGTTTTCTCACCGGCAAGCTGGATGTGGCCACGCTGGAGGCCAAAGACATCCGCCACACCATGCCACGCTTTCACCCGGCCAACTACGCGGCGAACACGAAGCTGCTCCCCGCCTACCAGGCGCTGGCGGCTGAGGCGGGCTGCACCCCGGCCCAGTTGGCGCTGGCATGGCTGCTGCACAAGGGCGATGACATCATCCCCATCCCCGGCACTACCAGCCTGAGCCACTTGAGCGAAGACCTGGCCGCTGTGGACATCAAGCTCAGCCCCGCCACCATCACCCAGGTGGAAGCCCTCATCAACCAGACCACGGTGGTGGGTCCGCGCTACAGCGCGCAGTCGCAAAGCGAAGTGGACACCGAGATGTTCCACATCGGGGATCAATAAGCCATGACCACTTTGATGTTGCTCCCCGGCCTGATGTGCGACGCCGCCGTCTGGACGCCCCTGTTGCCTGCACTGCAAGCCCACGCTGAGTGCCATGTCATGGCCTACGGCCTGCGCGACTCGCTCACCACCATGGCGCAGCAGGTGCTGGACGAGTCCCCCACCGAGCGTTTTGCACTGGCCGGCCACTCCATGGGTGGCCGCGTGGCCATGGAGGTCATGCGCCTGGCCCCGCAGCGCGTGCAGCGTCTGGCTTTGATGGACACTGGCACCCACACCCTGGCCGCAGGCGAAGCGGGTGAGCGTGAGCGGGCCGGGCGCATGGTGATGCTGGAGCAAGCTCGCACCCAAGGCATGCGTGCCATGGGCCAGAACTGGGCCAAAGGCATGGTGCACCCCAGCCGCCTGGACACGCCCGTGTTTGAAGCCATCTTGCAAATGCTGGAGCGCAGCAACCCCGCGCAATTTGAAGCCCAGCAAACCGCACTGCTTGGCCGGCGCGACTCGACCCCGCAGTTGCCCACCCTGCAATGCCCCGCGCTCATCCTGTGTGGCCGCCAAGACGGCTGGAGCCCCCCCGGCCAGCACCAGGCCATGCACCGCGCCCTGAGCCACTTGGGTCAGCAAGCCACCCTGCGCATCATCGAGGACTGCGGCCACATGTGCACCATGGAGCAGCCGGGGGCGGTGGGGGATACGTTGGTTGAGTGGCTGCTACAAAAATAAGAGCTGCTTACGCAATAAGTACGGGTTTTATCGGCTGATTTGATATAAAAATTTGGGTGAAAAACGCTGCCTTTAGAATGACAGCCAAAGGGGGCAGGGCATGACGCCAGAACAAAAAGCCAGAGTCAACATTGATGCGCTGCTCACCGCAGCCGGTTGGCACGTTTGCCACATTGCAGACGCCAACATCCATGCATCGCGTGGCGTGGCCATTCGAGAATTCCCTCTCAACCCCGGCTACGGTTTTGCCGACTACCTGCTCTACATCGATGGCAAAGCCGCTGGCGTGATCGAGGCCAAGAAAGAAGGCGCCACGCTCACCGGCGTGGAAGTGCAGTCCGCCCGCTACGCCCAGGGCTTGCCAGCAACTTTGCCAGCCTGGCTGCGTCCTTTGCCCTTCAGCTACGAATCAACCGGTATAGAAACGCACTTCACCCAGGGCCTGGACCCGTTGCCAAGGGCGCGGGCCGTGTTTGCGTTTCACCGGCCAGAAACATTGGCTGGTTTTCTTTCCGTTCGTGCTGAGCCTGTCGAAGCCCACCCTTCGACAAGCTCAGGGCGAACGGCAGAGGAGCCGCATGCAACTTATGGAGCCGATGCCGCAGCACCCACCTTTCTTGGCCGCCTGCAAAACCTGCCACCGCTAAAAGAAGACGGCCTGTGGCCTGCCCAGATTGTTGCCATCCGCAACCTTGAGGCATCGCTCAAAGCCAACAAGCCACGCGCGCTAATCCAGATGGCCACCGGCAGCGGCAAAACCTTTACATCCATCAGCTTCATTTACCGCCTTATCAAGTTTGCAGGTGCCAGGCGCGTGCTGTTTTTGGTTGACCGGGGCAACCTGGGGCGCCAGACCAAAAAAGAGTTTGACCAATACACCTCGCCCTACAACAACTACAAGTTTGGTGAGGAATACATCGTTCAGCACCTGCAAAGCAACCAGCTGGACACCACGGCGCGCGTGACGATTTGCACCATTCAGCGGCTGTTCAGCATGCTCAAGGGCAGGGAGCTGGCACCCGAAGACGACGAGCAAAGCGCTGACGGCGTGAGTAATCTGTTCGCACGGCCTGAACCGATCAGCTACAACCCCACATTCCCCATCGAGACCTTCGACATCATCGTCACCGACGAAGCCCACCGCAGCATCTACAACCTGTGGCGTCAGGTGCTCGAATACTTTGATGCTTACCTGATCGGCCTCACAGCCACACCGTCAAAACAAACCTTTGGCTTT
>JANXSU010000222.1 GCA_025356545.1 Comamonadaceae bacterium | reverse complement strand
TCCAAGGCGCCTTGCTGGAGTTCCATCACCGTTTGTGCCACCCCTGATTTGCCCAGCATCACCATCTCGGACAGGACCAGTCGGCTCTTTGGTGTGAGCAGCAGTCGTGAACCGTCAATGAACCGGATGGACAGGGTTGCGTCGGCCCCGGTGTCAATCGTGTCACCAGTTTGCAGGCGCGCTGCTTTTTCCAGGGCTTGCGCTGTGCCCTTCAGAGGGGTGCGCGTGACGGGGCCCTGAACGTGAAGCACCTCAGCCTCCACCGCTTCCCGTTTCAACAAGGCCACGGGCAGTCGCAGTTGGGTGCCGGGCGTGAGTTGTTTAGGCTCACCGATCTTGTTTTCTTTTTGCAGACCCGGCCATTTTTTCGTGCTGATCAAATAGGTTTGGCTGATGTTGCTCAGCGTGTCGCCGGGCTTGACCATGTACAACCAATCTGCGTCTGTCGCAGCAGCCACAGCGCCTGCGGCTTGTGCCTGAGGCAGACAAAGCAGTGTCAAGCTAAGTAGCAGGGCGCGATTAAGTAAAGGCGAAAAAAATGGTGACGACATAAGTCTCTCCGGTTGAAAAAATTGCGAATGGAGCGCAGCAAATGCTTACACCGAGTGTAACGGGCACATAACCTAATAGATTGATTGCGAATCGGGTGTCGACTTGAACATTGGCCTCTTATTCGTGGAGTGTGTGACTTTGTCGGCAGTTAGCCAGATTTCAAATTAAGAGCGCTGGAGTTTGAAACTTGCGATGCACGCGCCTAGATATCTGGGAAAGTTGCACGAGGCCCATGCGAACCCCCGGTTTCAGATGGGGGTGTGCTATGGTTCCCAAAGATCAATCCACATGATGAAAACAATGCCCAACGTGGATGCCGTCCCCGAAGATCGGGAAGACTCGTGGCTTAAAAAGCTTGGCCCGGGGCTCATCACGGGCGCTGCTGACGATGATCCCAGTGGAATAGCCACGTACTCGCAAGCGGGCGCACAGTTCGGGTTCAACATGCTCTGGACCGTACTGTTTACCTACCCTTTAATGGTCGGTATTCAAGTGGTTAGCGCCAGAATTGGGCGGGTCAGTGGGCATGGACTCGCCACCAATATTCGTCGCCACTACCCGGCATGGCTGCTGTATAGCGTGGTCGGCCTGTTATTGGTCGCAAATACGATCAATATCGCAGCCGATGTTGCCGCCATGGGCGACGCCTTGAAATTGATTGTCGGCGGCCCCGCACAAATTTATGCGGTGATCTTCGGCCTAGTGTCCCTACTACTTCAGGTGTTCATTCCCTACAGACGTTACGTGCGAATCCTGAAATGGCTCACCTTGGCTTTGTTGGCCTATGTGGCCACGGTCTTTGTTGTAGACATTCACTGGTCACAGGTACTGGTGAGGGCGGTGGCGCCACATATGTCCTGGCAGCCCGAGTACATCACGACGGTGGTGGCCGTGTTCGGCACGACCATCAGTCCTTATTTGTTTTTCTGGCAAGCGTCGCAGGAAGTCGAAGACCAATTGGCAGACCCTCGCGCTCAGCCCTTGATAAGGGCTCCTCAGCAGGCGGAAACCAACTTGAGACGCATCAAGCTGGACACCTATGTCGGCATGGGTTTTTCGAATTTGGTGGCCTTTTTTATCATCCTGACCACTGCAGTGACGCTCAATATGCATGGGATTACCGATATTCAGACCTCAGCACAGGCGGCAGCGGCGCTGCGCCCCATTGCCGGCGAATTTGCCTTCATGTTGTTTAGTCTTGGCATTATTGGCACCGGATTACTTGCGATTCCGGTCTTGGCTGGCTCTTCCGCCTATGCCATGGCGGGTGCTTTCAAATGGAAAAATAGTCTTGAAAGAACGCCGATGAGGGCCAAGCAGTTTTACGGCATCATCGCGGTCTCGACGCTGATCGGCATTGCGCTGGGTTTTACGGCGATTGATCCAGTCAAAGCCTTGTACTGGAGTGCCGTTCTCAATGGTGTCATTTCTGTCCCCATCATGGTTGTGATGATGTTGATGGCAGTGCGACCTGAAATCATGGGTCAGTTCGTCATTACGACCCGACTGAAAGTCATGGGCTGGTTGGCTACGCTGGTGATGGCGGCGGCGGTTTCTGCCATGCTGTTGACCCTATTAGGATGAGGTGAAGATCGTTGGCATGGGGCTCAATACCTGCGCCGCCTGTTGGTCTGCATGGTAGCTGCTGCGCACCATGGCCCCCACGGCAGCGTGGTTAAAGCCCATTTCATAGGCCCTGGTCTCGAACATCTTGAAAGTGTCGGGGTGCACATAGCGGCGCACCGGCAGGTGGCTGGAGCTGGGGGCCAGGTACTGGCCGATGGTGAGCATCTCGATATCGTGGTCGCGCATGTCTTGCATGACTTGCAGGACCTCTTCGTCCGTCTCGCCCAAGCCCACCATGATGCCGCTCTTGGTCGGCACGTTCGGGTGCAGGGCCTTGAACTTCTTGAGGAGGTTGAGTGAGAACTGGTAGTCCGAGCCGGGTCGAGCCTCTTTGTACAGACGCGGCGCGGTCTCCAGGTTGTGGTTCATCACATCGGGCGGTGCAGCTTGCAAAATCTTGAGCGCACGGTCATCACGGCCCCGGAAGTCGGGCACCAGCACCTCAATCTGCGTCTTGGGTGAGAGTTCGCGGATGCGGCGGATGCAGTCTACAAAATGCTGAGCCCCACCATCGCGCAAATCATCACGGTCCACGCTGGTGATGACGACGTAGCTGAGCTTGAGGGCGGCAATGGTGTTGGCCAGGTTTTGCGGCTCGTTCACATCCAGCGGATCCGGCCGCCCGTGGCCGACATCGCAAAACGGGCAGCGCCGTGTGCATTTGTCGCCCATGATCATGAAGGTGGCTGTGCCCTTGCCAAAGCACTCGCCAATGTTGGGGCAAGAGGCCTCTTCGCACACCGTCACCAGCTTGTTGGCGCGCAAGATGTCTTTGATCTCATAAAACCGGGTGGTCGGGCTGCCGGCCTTGACGCGAATCCAGTCGGGCTTCTTCAACACCTCGCCCGGTACTACCTTGACCGGGATGCGCGACAGCTTGGCTGCGGCCTTTTGCTTGGCGCTGGGGTCGTAGTTTTCGGTGCTTTGCGCGATGCGGACGACGTCGGAGGTGCTCATTATTTTTTACCGTTCGCCCTGAGCCTCTCGATGATGTCGAAGGGCTGGGTCATTTGTTTCACTTGAAGGGATTACGGTGAGAGTTGGCTCACCAGCTTTTGACTGAAGACATCGGCAGCGTCTTGCCAAGTCACGTTGACCCCGATTGTACGAAGATCCACCGTTTTCAGCCCAGCGTAGCCACAGGCGTTGATGCGGGTAAAGGGCTCCAGGTCCATCGCCACGTTCAGCGCCACGCCGTGGTAGGTGCAGTGGCGGCTGACCTTGATGCCCAGGGCCGCTATCTTGCCGAGTTCGCAGCCGTTCGCTCTGAGCTGGTCGAAGGGCTCAAGTGGTTTGGCCAGAGTCTGTCCAGGGGTTTCGACAAGCTCAGTCTGAACGGGAGGGGCATTGTCAGTCAGTGCGGGTAGTTTTGAATGACTGAACGGATCGTCCAGCCGCACATAAATCCCCGGCGCACCACGCACCCGGTGGCCGGTGACGCCGTAGTGCATCAGCGTGCGGATCACCGCCTCTTCCAGCCGATACACGTATTCCTTGACGAAATAGCCCGCGCGCTGCAAGTCCATCAGCGGGTAGGCCACCACCTGACCTGGCCCGTGGTAAGTCACCTGCCCGCCCCGGTTGGTCGCCACCATCGGGATGTCACCGGCGTTCAATACATGCTCCGCCTGACCGGCTAAGCCCTGCGTGAAGACCGACGGGTGCTCACAAATCCATAGCTGGTCACGCACACTTTGATTGGGCTGAAGGCCTCTTTGACTTGTAAATGCCTGCATGGCGGCGTAGGTGGACTCGTATTCCACGCGGCCCAGGGGGTGGAGGTCGAGGGTCATGCGGGCGATGGCCAAGCCAACTACAACACCACCTTCACCATCGGATGCGTGGACAGTGTGCGGTAGAGCTCGTCGAGCTGCTCGCGGCTGGTGGCGTTGATGGTGAGGGTCACGCCCAGGTAATTACCGGCCTTGCTTTCGCGCAGTTCGATGGTGCTGGCGTCAAAGTGGGGGTCAAACTGGCGCGCGATCAGGGTGAGGGCGTGGACAAAGCCCTCGGCCTTCGACCCCATGACCTTGATAGGGAAGCGGCAGGGGTATTCGATCAGGGAGTCAGTAGGTGCCATTGAGAATTAATTGCTACAAAAAAAGGAGCGCATTGTGTTTGTAAATAAAGGCCTACAGACTATTTTGTCTTAAATTTACTTGAGCCAACCGCGCTTGCGGAAGTACCACATGGGCACCAGTGCACTGGCCAGCATCAGCCCCAGCGCGAACGGGTAGCCGCTTTGCCAGTCCAACTCGGGCATGAACTTGAAGTTCATGCCGTAGATGCTGGCAATCAAGGTGGGTGGCAGCAGTGCCACGCTGGCTACCGAGAAGATTTTGATGATCTTGTTCTGGTTGATGTTGATGAAGCCGACGGTGGCGTCCATCAAGAAGTTGATCTTGTCGAAGAGGAAGGCCGTGTGCGAGTCCAGTGAGTCGATGTCGCGCAGCAACTGGCGCGCGTCCTCAAACTGCTCGCCGGTCAGCATCTTGCTTCGCATCATGAAGCTGACCGCACGGCGCGTGTCCATCACGTTGCGGCGGATGCGCCCGTTCAAATCCTCCTGGTGGGCAATGGCACCCAGCACTTCACCCGCTAGCGCATCGGTCACATCGCCCGCCAGCACTTGTTTGCTGACGTTTTCCAACTTGTCGTAAATGTTTTCCAGTGTATCGGCGGAGTATTCGGCGTCTGCATCAAACAGCTTGAGCAGCACTTCCTTGGCGTCTTCAATCAGACCGGGCGCACGGCGCGCGCGCATGCGCAGCAGGCGAAACACCGGCACATCTTCGTCGTGGATGGAAAACAGCACGCCCCGGCTTTTGAGCTCCACATTGTGCTGGTTCAGGATAAAGGCCACGCGCACCGTGCGCGGTTCGTCCTCGTCGGCGATCAAAAAGTCAGAGCGGATGTGCAGGTCGCCGTTGTCTTCTTCGTAAAAACGGGCGGATTCTTCAATGTCTTCGTCCATTGCGTCGTCCGGGATGGACAGCCCGTAGTACTGCTTGACCCAGCGTTTTTCTTCCGCAGAAGGTGATTCAAGATCCACCCAGATCGGGCTGAATTCGGAGAGCTCTTCCAGTGACTCGATCTCTTCCTGGAAGAGTCGGCCATTGGCCAGTGAAAAAATATTGAGCACGGCTCACTCCCTCTCAAAATGGGGCTGGGGGCGAATGGGGTTGTTGCCAGCCTGCAAGCCCCGCTGCATCAAGGGCGTTGAAAGCGATCAACAGTAGGCGTTATGGGGTGGTTTTTCAAGGCACGGTGGCGAAACTTTAACCTGAGAATTATCGCACTGTCGTTGGCCAGCCTATCGCTTCATCCAGTTTTACATATGGGCATCCTGAGGTAGAGTCAGGGGCATCCTCTGCTGACGTACCACCTGTCCCATACGTGATGCAGCGTTAACCTGGAGACGGCTTGTGATCCCAACCATTCGTCAATTGTTCAAGCGCGACAATCGCACGGCGTGGGTGGTGCTGGCGATCAGCCTGGGCTTGGGGCTGCTGCTCGATTGCGAAATTGTCCTGCATGCCAACAATGTGGCTGAGCAGAATTTCCAAAAGGCAAGTCAAGATGTGCTGGATGACATTGATGAGCGTTTGCGCGGACACGAGCTGATTTTGCTGGGCGGGGCTGGACTTTGGGATGCCAGTGCGGAGGTTAATCGCTCGACCTGGCACGCGTACGTGGCGCGTTTGCAACTGGAGCGCCATCAAATTGGTGGCATGCAGGGGGTGGGCTACAGCACACTTATTCAGCCAGACGAATTGGTCGCGCATGTCAAGGCGACTCGGGCCGATAAGCTTCCCCAATACAGTGTGCGTCCTGCGGGTGACCGGTCGTACTACGTGCCCGTCGTTTATCTTGAGCCTTATCTTGAGCGTGCACAGTCCGTGATCGGTTTTGACATGGCGTCCGAGGCGACTCGAGTGCTTGCTTTACGCCAAGCCGCGCAGAGCGGCAATGCGACCATCAGCGGCAAGATCCAGCTGGCTGGGGAGCCGAAGAACAAACCAGAAGCTGGATTTTTGATGGTGGTTCCGGTGTACCGCAAACACCAACCACTCGCAACGGCGCAAGAGCGCTGGCAGGCTATTCAGGGCTTTGTCTTCAGCGGCTATCGCATCAAGGACATGATGGCGAAAAGAGATGATGAAAGCAGTTCGCCAGTGACTTTTCGGATTTTTGATGGCGAAATGCCCAGCGCGGAAACGCTGATGTATGACTCTGCGGTGCCGGGCGGCTTGGTCAATCAAGGTTTTGCAAACTTTCATTGGAAACAGTCCCGATTAAAGTCGATGTATGGGCATAACTGGACGGTTCAGTTTCATAGCAAACCGCAGGCCGAGATTAGTTGGCTGAGCCCGCAAAATCTGATCTTCCTGTTCATGGGCATGTGTTTGAGTGGCTTGTTGTTTTTATTAGTCTCGGTTTTGAATTCTCGGCGTGAGCGGGCTGAATTCTTGGCCCGTGAGATGACAACAGAGCTTCGCAACCAAACGCAGCGTTTGAAGGAATCACAACAGAAACTCAACCTGATTGTGGAGAACATTCCCGTCGGGGTGTTTTTCAAGGACACAAAGACTTTTCGTTATGAATTGGTGAATCGGGCCTGGAATGAAATGCATGAGCACAACGGAAATGCCATCATCGGCAAAACGGTGTATGAAGTCTTCGACCCTATAGTTGCAGGACGTTTTGCGACGGATGACCGCAAAGTCTATTTGTCGGGCCAGTCACTCATTTTGGAAGAAAACCGCCTGCGTACGCCCCAAGGCCATGATCGGGTGCTGCGTACGATGAAGGTGGGCCTGCGCAACGATTCGGGCGAGGTCACTCACTTGTTGGGTGTCTCAGTGAACATCACCGAACAAGTGGCGGCGCGTGCAGAGATGAAAGAAAACGCGCAACTGATGCAGGCGGTTTTTGACAACGTGGCCGATGGCATCATCACCTTGAACCGCGAGGGGCTAGTGCAGTCGATGAACCGCTCGGCTGAACTGATGTTCGGCTATGGTGTGACCGAAGTGCTAGGCAAGTCGATCAAAATTTTGGCGCCGCAGACCTACCACGCACGGGTGGATATGTTCCTTGAAAAAGGTTATCAGACCTTCGTAACTGGGCGCACTGGAGTGCACTCCAAGGTCGAAGGGTTGAGCAAAACCGGACATATTTTCCCCATGGATTTAGCCATTTCAGGCAGTACTCACAAAGGTCAACCCCTGTTGATCGGCTTGGTTCGTGACATCAGCGAACTTCAGAAGAGCGAACAGATGAAGGACTCATTTGTGTCGACGGTAAGCCACGAATTGCGCACACCACTCACCTCGATCAACGGGGCTTTGGGCTTGGTGTGTGGTGGCGTCCTGGGGGAGGTATCG
>JANXSU010000153.1 GCA_025356545.1 Comamonadaceae bacterium | reverse complement strand
GTCAGCCACCGATTTCCCACACACCACCCTTGGACTTGATTTTGGAACCTCCAACTCCGCACTCGCTTGGGTACAAGCTCAAGGTTTGGCACATGCACTACCTCTAGAAGGGGATGCCAAGACCTTACCCACGGCTGTTTTTTATAACGTTGAAAATCGCAGCACTCACTTTGGCCGTGAAGCCATACGCTTGTATTTAAGCGGCACCGAAGGCCGCTTGATGCGGTCGCTCAAAAGCTTATTGGGTAGTCCACTTCTAGGTGAAACCACGCTGGTGAATGGTCGGCTCTTGAGTTTTCAAGACATCATTGCCGGATTTTTGAGCGAATTGCGTCTACGGGCCACGCAGCAATTAGGCGTCAACCCTGAGCGTGTTGTCATTGGTCGCCCAGTGCATTTTGTGGATGACGACACCGCACGTGATGCGCAGGCAGAAGAAGCCTTACTGCAAGCAGCGAAGCAAGCAGGCCTGATGAATGTGAGTTTTCAGCTGGAGCCCATTGCGGCTGCGCTGGACTATGAACGCCGCATCAGCCGTGAGAGCCTGGTGTTGGTGGTGGACATTGGCGGTGGAACATCAGATTTCACGGTGGTGCGACTGGGGCCCGACCGGGTGGCACGGGCCACACACCAAGGCGACCGTAGCAACGACGTGTTGGCTACCAGTGGCGTGCACTTAGGCGGCACGGACTACGATCAAAAACTCAATCTGGGTCACGTCATGCCCTTGTTGGGTCTGCGTCATCAGGGGCCGCGTGGGCGTGAAGTACCAAGCGGTATTTTTTATGACTTGGCCACCTGGCATTTGATTAATTGGCGCTATAGCCCCCGCGCTGTGCGCGAAGCGCTGGCTTTGAAGGATGAGTTCAGTGATAAGCAATTGCACCAGCGTTTGATGACGGTGCTGCAAGAGCGCCTAGGCCACCAGATGGCTAACGAGGTAGAGCAAGCCAAAATAAAGTGTTCTCAGAGCGGGTATACCAGCCAGATCGACCTAACCCGTGTTGAGGCCGGTTTACAGGCTCTACTAAGCCCGTCAAGCATGGCTGATCACCTGCATGACCCCCTGACACGTGTCGTGGCCTGTGCGCATGAATGCGTGCGCCGTGCGGGCTTGTCTAAAGGGCAGTTGGATGCGATTTACCTGACGGGTGGTTCATCGGCATTGGTCCCGTTCCAACAGGCCCTGCAAGCGGCCTTCAGCGGCACGCCACTGATCGAAGGTGATTTGTTTGGAGGTGTGGCGGCCGGGCTGGCTTATTCAGCACAGGGGCGTTGACTGACGCCATGCTAAAACGCTTACTCAAACCCACCTTCTAAACGCAAGGCAGCGGCTTTAGGATCGGTCATCAAGTCAATCAACATTTGGGCCGCTTGAGGCTGATCCGACTGGCTGCAAATGGCAGCGGTATAAACCGTGACCAATTCAAACTCTTTAGGCAGTCGTGCCACCAGATCAACACCCGGCGCAAAAATAATTTCGGTAACTTGGGTGCAACCGATCAAACCAGTTTCTTGTGATGCAGCCATTTCACGCATGGCCGCAGCGCCATTGGGATAAGGGCGCAGGTGGTCGGCTACAGCCTCATCAATGCCCAGCTTTTTCAACACGTTCATGACGTGGATGCCCGCAGTGGCCTTGACTGGGTCGGGGAAGTAAATGCCTTTGGCGGCAAGCAGGGCGGCTTTGAGATTTTCGGGAGTGTCCACCGTAGGTGCGGCCTCGCCCGTTTTGACAGCAATCCCCGTTTTAACCAAGCCAAGTGAGCGCACACTAGCCACTACCACTTGGCCACTCGCGCCCAGTTGCTCGATTAAGGCTTGCGTGAGGATGATCAGGTCGCAGGGCTCACCGGCGAGCAGCTTGTCCCGCATCATGCCAACCGCACCGTAAGTGCCATGAATGGCCCGGCCGGTTTCAGCATAAAACTGGCCTTCGAGTTGGGTGACCAGGCCTTGGGCGGCACCGCCGCTGAGGATATTTAAGGTTTTCATTCTGTTTAATCTGCTTTGATACCGGCGGACTTGATGACTTTGGCCCACTTGGCAATGTCATCTCGGGCGTACTTGTCAAATACCTCGGGCGACATCACCATGGCCACAGCACCTTGTTTAATCCAAGCGGCTTTCACTTCGGGTTGACCCACAATTTTGGATACGGCGTCATTGAGTTTGTCCACCACGGCTTTGGGTGTGCCCTTGGGGGCCATCAGACCCAGCCAGATGGTGGCCTCATAGCCGGGTACACCGGCCTCATTCAGAGTGGGCACATCCGGCATCACGTCAGAGCGTTTGTGGCCCGTGGTGGCGATGGCCTTGACCTTGCCGGAGCGCACCTGCTCGGCCATGGTGGTGACGGCGTCAAACATCAAATCAACTTGCCCGCCGATCACGTCGGTACGTGCACCCGAGCTGCCCCGGTAGGGGATGTGGATGAGGTAGACCCCCGCCATGCTCTTGAACAATTCACCGGCCATGTGATAGGGCGTGCCGGTTCCACTGGAGGCGTAGTTGAGCTTGCCCGGCTTGTCCTTGGCCAACTTGATAACGCTCTTGATGTCATTGGCCGCCAAGGAGGGATGGGCTACCAGCACCAGATCAGAGTAGTTGATCGGGGCGACAGCCACAAAGTCGCGCATCAATTGAAAGGGTTTGTTGGGCACCAGCGTTTCGTTGACGGTTTGCGTGTTGGACATCATCAACAAGGTGTAGCCATCGGCGGGCGATTTGGCTGCGGCGTCAGTGCCGATGACCGAGCCCGCACCGGGTTTGTTGTCCACCACAAAAGGCTGGCCCAAAGCATCGCCCAGACGCAAAGCCATGAAGCGCGCGTAGTTGTCGGCTGGGCCACCAGCCGCAAAAGGAACGATGATTTTGACGGGTTTGCTGGGGTAGGTTTGGGCCAGCGCAGAATTGACGCCGAAGACGCTTAACAAGCTCAATGTGGCCCAAAGGGCAATACGGTGTTTCATGTTTTTGTCCAGAAAAATTAAGGCCGTCATTAGCTGCGACATAACTTGAGTACAAGTTAGTTTTCGCTGAAACTTCGTTTTCCCGCGAAGGCGGGAATCCAGGGTGGGTGAATGCTAGCACCGTGGCACACTTTAGATGAAAGGATTGACGATACGCAGACCGTCAATCACCTGACCGTGTTGCATGTCTTCGGTCAGCAAGCGCTTGCAGCCAGCGCTCTGCGCAGCAGCGACGATGAGTGAGTCGTAGAAGCTGAACTTGAACCGCTGAGCAATACGCAATGCTTGGGAGTAAAGAGAGGCGCTTGGCATGACGCGCATGAGGGGCACGAGCATGTGCTCCAGCAAGAGCCGTGCGTCATCATCGCTCACCGTGGTGGCAAACTTTCGCTGCACCGTATTGAGCGTTTCTTGCACCACCTGGTAGCTGATCAAAGCGGATTGAACCGAGAGCGCGTCGTGTACAAGTTTTTGAGCGATTTGCTTCTTGTAAGGGGCTGAAAAATCGAGCGAATAGACCAGGACATTAGTGTCTAAAAAATCAACGCTCATTCATCTCTTCCCGAGTGAATTTGCGTCCACCGCTGCTGGCATAGCTGCCAATGCGTTCCATCACTTTCAGGGCCTGTCCCGCGAGTTGCTTGCGCTGGCCGTAGTTTGCAAGCCAGGTGCGAAACTCCGCGTTGAGCGTGGTGTGCTCTTCTTGCGCGCGTTGTCGAGCCGCCTCAATGAGCGGTTCGGGCGCACTTAATGTGATGTTTTTCATAGCAGTTTTGTTGCACTATTGGTGTGTACACTATTCCAGTGTACACCCGCTTGGGAGAATATTCAAACCATCAGCGGCTCTTCCTGCATGGCCTCTATCTGGTCTTGCAGCATTTGCACCTGTCCTTTCCAGTAATCGCTGCTGCCAAACCAGGGGAAGTTGATGGGGAAGGTGGGGTCGTCCCAGCGGCGCGCCAGCCAGGCGCTGTAGTGGATCAGGCGCAGGGTACGCAGCGGCTCGATAAGGGTCAGTTCGGCACGGTCAAAGTTGCGGAACTGCTCGTAGCCGTCCACTAGGCAGCTGAGCTGGTGTGTGCGTTGGCCTCGGTCGCCGCTGAGCAGCATCCAGAAGTCTTGCACCGCCGGGCCGGTGCGGGCGTCATCCAGGTCCACAAAATGCGGGCCGGGGCCTGCGTTGCTGGGCGCATCAGCGGGCGTCCACAAGATGTTGCCGGGGTGGCAGTCGCCGTGCAATCGGATTTGCTTGACGGTTGAGGTTTTTGAATCGAATGTGTCCGTAGCCCTATCAAAGTGTGCGCAAGCAGCTATTGAATCAATAGCGTCTTGGCAGGTCTTTTGCCAGAGTGACTGCACATCCAAGGGTACTTTGTCGTGTTCCAGCAGCCATTCCATGGGCTCTTGCGCAAAGGTATGCAAGTTCAAGGCCGGGCGGCTGATGAAGGGTTTGACCGCGCCTACGGTGTGGATGCGCGCCAGAAAGCGCCCAATCCACTCCAGCACCTCGTCGTCGTCCAGCTCCGGCGGGCGCCCGCCACGCTGCGGGCTGACCGAAAACGAGAAACCGCCGAAGTGATGCAGGGTGCGCTCTTGCAAGATCAGCGGCCCAATCATTGGGATTTCTGCCGCCATGAGTTCGAGCGCAAAAGCGTGTTCTTCTTGAATTTGCGCATCGCTCCAGCGCTCGGGGCGGTAGAACTTGGCCACCACTTTTTGACCGTCTTCGAGCACCAATTGGTAAACCCGGTTTTCATACGAGCTCAGTGCCAACAGCCGTCCGTCGCAGTACAGGCCCACACTGGCCAAGGCGTCCATGACGAGGTCGGGGGTGAGGGTTTCGAACGGGTGGCGTGGGGATGGGTTCATTGGGGTCATGGCTTGATTGTCACTGCACGCTTTGAATCTGTCTCACTGCTGGTGGTGGTGCGGGGGCAATGTCGTGCTGCCTTGGTGGGCAGACGCACCGAGCGTCTGAGGCTGTTCTACGCGGCACGCTCGCGCAGGATGTCATGAAGCGCGCGATGTGGGTTGGCGTAACTACCGGCATGACGAAGAAAAATTTGTAGCCCGCGCGAATGGCCGCTACGCCCCTCCTCAGCCACTCGGTACGTTGGCGGGCTTGGTGGGAGGGAGTGGAAGATTTTGGGGCATGCTGCCAGATAGACTGGTGTGACAACATTAGGCGACCGCCTTTAGTTTTTATATGCCAACACAAGCAGAGAAATATCACCTTGCAATGTCGGGCGAGTATTTCGTTGCCGTCCAGCTTCAACGCCTGGGCGTGTCTGCTTCGGTTACATATGGCAATGCCAAGAGTGCTGATGTCGTCGCCTTTACGGGAGGCGCTGATCGTGTGGTTGTTGTTGAAGTAAAGACCACCCGGCAGCCGCAATGGGTGGTCGGCGGGCGTGTCCCATCCAACAAGTCCGAGAAACCGTGGGTGTTTGTTTACCTTCCCGAGAAAAGCGAAGAGTCACCGAAATTCTTTGTTCTCACTCAGTCCCAACTAC
This sequence comes from Comamonadaceae bacterium, assembly GCA_025356545.1. Classification (GTDB taxonomy): domain Bacteria; phylum Pseudomonadota; class Gammaproteobacteria; order Burkholderiales; family Burkholderiaceae_C; genus CANCDA01. The sequence continues at coordinate 2,230 of JANXSU010000153.1, read as the reverse complement.
ACAACATTCTTGCCCCATTAGAGGTAGCCTACTTCGAGAGATACAAAGAAAGGCGCGGCAAGAAATACGGTGATAAGCCCGGGGTTGTGAATGTGAGTCGCAGGTCACTTTCGGCTTATGAAAACCAATGGGAAGCAATTGTTGTCAGCTAAAAACCTAACATGGCGGTTGACCTGTCGTGCCAACCAAGGTTGAGTGGCGAAGCTACAAAGGCTGACAGGAAGCTACAAAAACAAGACAAGCAGAGACCAGAAGCAGCAGCAAAGCCAAAGCAAGCATGACGGTAAAACCCCAATGGCAAAAAGAGGCTGATAGCACTAGACTCCAAGATTAAGGAGCTCCTATGAAAGTCATTGATTCCATCGTGGCCCAAGCGGCCAGCATCGCGGCTTTACGGCGCGAGATTCATGCCCACCCTGAATTGTGTTTTGAAGAAGTGCTCACCTCAGACCTGGTGGCACGCAAACTTACCGAGTGGGGCATCCCCGTGCACCGGGGATTGGGCGGTACGGGGGTGGTGGGCACCATCAAGGGTGGCACGTCTGAGCGGGCTGTTGGGCTGCGCGCCGATATGGACGCGCTGCCGCTGCAAGAGTTCAACACCTTCGCTCACGCCAGCCAACACGCGGGCAAGATGCACGCCTGCGGCCATGACGGGCACACCGCCATGCTGCTGGCCGCAGCGCAGCACTTGGCGGCCAACCGCACGTTTGATGGCACGGTTTACGTGATCTTTCAACCGGCCGAAGAAGGTGGCGGCGGCGCGCGTGAAATGATGCTCGACGGCTTGTTTGACAAGTTCCCCATGGAGGCCGTGTTTGGCATGCACAACTGGCCCGGCATGGCGGCGGGCCAGTTTGCGCTGAGCCCGGGGCCGGTGATGGCGTCGAGCAATGAATTCAAAATCACCATCCACGGCAAGGGCGGGCACGCCGCCTTGCCGCACAACAACCTGGACCCGCTGCCGGTGGCCTGCCAGATGGTGCAGGCCTTTCAGACCATCATCAGCCGGAACATCAAGCCGATTGAGGCGGGCGTGATCTCCGTCACCATGATCCACGCGGGCGCGGCCACCAACGTCATCCCTGACAGCTGCGAGTTGCAAGGCACGGTGCGCACCTTCACGCTGGAGGTGCTGGACTTGATCGAGCAGCGCATGCGCGAGGTGGCCGAGCACACCTGCGCCGCCTATGGCGCACGCTGCGATTTTGAGTTTGAGCGCAACTACCCGCCCACCATCAATGCGGCCTCAGAAACCGCCTTTGCGCGCCAGGTGATGGCCGACATCGTGGGCGCAGACAACGTGCTGGCGCAAGAGCCCACCATGGGCGCCGAAGACTTTGCCTACATGCTGCAAGCCAAGCCGGGGGCCTACGCCTTCATCGGCAATGGTGACGGCCAACACCGCGAGATGGGTCACGGCGCAGGCCCGTGCATGTTGCACAACCCGAGCTATGACTTCAATGACGAGTTGATCCCCCTGGGCGCGAGCTACTGGGTGCAATTGGCTCACCAATGGATGGCGACCCAACAGGAGAAAAATTGATGCGTGGACAAAGCCTTTTTCAAACCGGTTTGCTGATCGGTGGCCTGGTGCTCAGCAGCGTGTGGCAGAGCGCCAGCGCGGTGGAGATTAAAGTTTTGAGTGCCGGGGCGATTGAGCCGGGCATGCGCCCCGCTGTGGCTGCGTTTGAGAAAGAAAGTGGCCATCAAATCAAGTTGATGTTCAACACCGCGCCTCAGCTGCGCAAGCGCATCACCGATGGCGAGGCCTGGGACGTGGTGCTTGCGCCCCCCGCTGCGATTGACGAGTTTGCGCGCGCGGGCAAGGCCGAGGCCAGCGGTGTCAACGTGGGTCGTGTTGGCTTGGGGGTGGCGGTGCGCCCTGGCGCACCGATGCCGGACTTGTCGAGTGTGGAGAGCTTGAAAACCGCCATCACCAAGGCCGATTCGCTGGTCTTTAACCGTGCCTCCACTGGCCTGTATCTGGAAGCCTGGTTGAAGCAGCAAGGCTTGTATGAGCAAGTTCAGGCCCGCAGTACCCGCTACCCCGATGGCGCTTCGGTGTTGGAGCATGTGCTCAAAGGCCAGGGAACAGAGATTGGTTTCGGTGCCATCACCGAGATTTTGTTGTACCGCGACAAGGGCCTGAAATTCGTCGGCCCCCTACCCGCTGACATCCAAAACTACACAGCCTACAGCGCCACCGTCATGACTGGTACAACCCAGG
>JANXSU010000137.1 GCA_025356545.1 Comamonadaceae bacterium | reverse complement strand
GGTGGTGAAGGTTTTGTCCAGGTCGTTGTCAATCGTCTTGGGCACGCCCACCACGCGCAGGCCTTTGTGGTGCAGTGCGTTGGCAATGGTGAGCGAGCCGTCGCCGCCGACGCAGACCAGCGCATCAATACCCTCGCGCTTGAAATAGCTCAGAACCTCATCGGAACGATCAACCTCTTGGACGCTGCCGTCCGCTTGCGTCACAGGGAAGCTAAACGGATTGCCCTTGTTGGTAGTGCCCAGAATGGTGCCGCCCAGGTGCGCAATGCCGCGCACATCGTCACGGGTAAGGGGGCGCACGCCACCGTGCGGGTAGGCTTTAGGCTGCAAGATGCCGTTAAAGCCGTCGCGGATGCCCAGGCATTCCCAGCCGCGCAAGGTGGCGGCCAGCACGGTGGCGCGGATCACCGCGTTCAGTCCGGGGGCGTCACCACCGCCGGTGTTGATGGCAATGCGCTTGATGGGTGGAGTCATGGGCTTGGGCTATTTAAGCGGCGACGGCAAAGGTCTCGGTGGCTGTGTCAAAACCCTTTTCTTTCAAGTAAGTCACCAACCCGGCGTCCATGCCTTGCGCGTGGCCGGGGAACCACTCCACCAGGGCTTCCAGCATCTGGCCAATGAGGGCGGTTTCACCCAGGAGCGCGCGGCGCTCCACCTCTTTCATCACCTCGAGCACACCGCTGTGCTGCGTGAAGTGACAAAAATCTTCCGGGATATCGCAGGCCCGCATCCAGCGCTCTTCTTGAGCAAAGTGCTCGACCGTGTGTTCGACCAGTTCCTGGTACTTGGGCAACTGCAGGGCCACATCGGCACTGGCCGTGGCGTTGAGCATCACGATGAATTCTTCGTGCGTGGCGTCGGTGCGGGGGTCGTTGAGTTGCAGTTCGGCAGACCAAGTTAGTAATGAGGATGAAGTTTGTGTCATGAACTCGCCAAGTTTTGTAGATAGATGCGTCCGGATTATCCGGCTTTGTCCGCTGACCACGTTGTCTGTCAGCATGCCTTGTGTTTAGCTTTAGAAATCACTAGGATGTAGAAACATTAACGTATATCTATATCAAACATGATGAACCTACAAATTGCGAAATGGGGCAACAGTCTGGCGGTGCGCATCCCCGCTGACTATGTGCGCCAAATTGGCGTCAAAGAAGGCGACCAACTCGAAGCGCACGTAGGGGCGGATGGCGCGTTGAATTTGCGGCCACCGTTGAGGTGGAATCGCAAAGCCTTTGCGCAGGAGTTGACCCGCGACAGCAAAGCCCTGCCCATGGGTTCGTCGGTGATGGAGCAATTGCGCCAAGAGGCGCGCTACTGATGCTGTACGTGGACACCAGCGTATTGGTCGCGCTATGCACCAATGAGGCCAAGACCGCCGATGTGGTCAAGTGGTACAGCGCTTGCACTCAGGGGCTGGCCTCTGCCGCCTGGTGCGTGACCGAATTCGCCAGCGCCATGGGACTTAAACAGCGCACGGGACAATTGACCCCAGCACACGCGCAATCCGCGTGGATGCAGTTTGAGCGTATTTGCGCCAATGACTTGCAACTGCTGTCTGTGGAGGCCGCGACGTTTCACACAGGCGCCGTGCTGACCATGGAGGCCGTCGCAGGTTTGCGCGCGGGAGACGCGTTGCACCTGGCCTGCGCGATTGAACACAAGGCGCAAGGCATGGTGACGCTGGATGCTGTGCTGGCTAAGAATGCCAAGCGCTTGCAGGTGAAACCGGTGGTGATTTAGGCGAGCAATAGGGGCTGGGCCCTCAACCCAACCGCGCCTGATGCCGCGCAATCTGCGCTCGCACCTGCACCGGGGCAGTGCCGCCAAGGGTGTTGCGGGCGTTGAGTGAGCCGCGCAAACTCAGGCAATCGAACACGTCTTTCTCGATGCTGGCGTTAAAGCCTTGCAGCACGGCGAGTGGCAGCTCAGACAAGTCCACGTTGTGGCCGATAGCGGCTTTGACCGCATGGGCGACCGTCTCGTGCGCATCGCGGAAAGGCAGGCCTTTTTTGACCAGGTAGTCGGCCAGGTCGGTGGCGGTGGCGTAGCCCTTGAGGGCTGCGCGCTCCATGGCCTCAGGCTTGACGGTGATGCCGCCCACCATGTCGGCAAAGATGCGCAGCGTGTCTTTGAGCGTGTCCACGGTGTCGAACAGGGGTTCCTTGTCTTCTTGGTTGTCCTTGTTGTAGGCCAGGGGCTGGCCTTTCATCAAGGTGACCAGGCCCATCAAGTGGCCGACCACTCGGCCCGTCTTGCCCCGGGCCAACTCGGGCACATCGGGGTTTTTCTTCTGCGGCATGATGGACGATCCGGTGGTGAAGCGGTCCGCGATTTGAATGAATCCGAAGGGCTGGCTCATCCACAAAATCAGCTCCTCGCTGAAGCGGCTGATGTGCACCATGGCCAGCGTGGCGGCGGCGGTGAATTCAATGGCAAAGTCGCGGTCACTCACCGCGTCCAGGCTGTTCTGGCAGACCTGGGGCTGACCTTGTTCATCGACCATGCCCAAGGCGCGTGCCACGCGCTCGCGGTCCAGTGGGTAGCTGGTGCCGGCCAACGCCGCTGCACCCAGTGGAAGGAAGTTGACGCGTTTGCGCACATCGGCCATGCGTGCGGCATCGCGGGCAAACATCTCGACATACGCCAGCATGTGGTGACCAAAGCTCACCGGTTGGGCCACTTGCAGGTGGGTGAAGCCGGGCAGGATGACTTCGACGTTTTTCTCGGCAATGGTCAGCAAGGCTTTTTGCAGATCAGTCAGCAGGCCGCCAATCAGGTCGATCTCGCCTCGCAGCCACAGGCGCACGTCGGTGGCCACCTGGTCATTGCGGCTGCGCCCGGTGTGCAGGCGTTTGCCTGCGTCGCCGACCAGTTGTGTCAGGCGGGCTTCGATGTTGAGGTGCACGTCCTCCAGGTCGAGCTTCCATTCGAAGGCACCGGACTCGATCTCGCTCTTGATTTGCGCCATGCCTTTTTCAATGCTGGTGTGGTCAACGCCTGTGATGACGCCTTGAACAGCCAGCATCTCGGCGTGCGCCAAGCTGCCGGTGATGTCGGCCAGCCACAGGCGTTTGTCAAAAAATACGCTGGAGGTGTAGCGTTTGACCAGGTCGCTCATGGGTTCGGAGAACAGCGCCGACCAGGCTTCGGATTTTTTGTCGAATTGATTTTGGGACATGATGAACGTGAGGGGCAAGGCGAAATAAGAGGCAAATGCAGAGAGGCAAGTCCCCATTGTGCAGCCCGCGCTACATCACCAATAATCGGGGGCCATGCAAGACACCCGAATTTTATCGACCTTCCAGGAAGAGCCGCCCGAAGCGCCCGCGCCAGCGACGGTGCGCACGCTCGTGTTTGATGCCTGCTCGGTGGGGGTGGCCCTGCGGGCGGTGCTGTTTGTGGAGTCCGTGGTGGCGGTGGGGGCCATGTTCGGTGCTTCTACTTTTTTGGAGTGGCTGGCCCGCCTGTCCCTGCTGACCGGGGGGGCTTTGCCGGCCACCGTGGTTTGGCTGGTGGTGGCTTGCGCTGCGAAGCGGGTGCTGGCGCGTTGGCCGCTGAAGGCGCAGTACGCTGCCGGGGTGGTGCTGGGCGCGCTGGCGGGTCTGTATGGCGGCGGCATGTTGTTCATGGCGGGGCTTTTGACGCCCGCGCCCTGGGTGGCCTGTGCGTTTTCTGGCGCACTGTTGTCGGCGGCCTTGGTGGCGGCGCTGGCCTTGCGGGCTCGGGGACAAATGCCAGCGGCGACCACGGCGCGTTTGCAGGAGTTGCAAGCGCGTATCCGCCCGCACTTCTTGTTCAACACCCTCAACAGCGCCATTGCCCTGGTGCGCGCCGAGCCCGCCAAGGCCGAGGCATTGCTGGAAGATTTGAGTGACCTGTTTCGCCACGCACTGGTGGATCAGGGTGAATCGGTCACCGTGGGTGAAGAAGTCACCTTGGCGCAGCGCTACTTGGCCATTGAGCAGGTGCGTTTTGGGGAGCGGCTGCGCGTGGAATGGGCGCTCGATCCCCTGGCGATGCCCGCTCGTCTGCCTCCGTTGTTGTTGCAGCCTTTGGTGGAGAACGCCGTGCACCATGGCGTGGAGCCGAGCGCCCAAGGGGCGGACATCAAGATTTCAACCGAGCGGCGCGGTTCCACGGTTGTGGTGAAGGTGACCAACACCGTGCCCGTAGGACCAGGCGTGCCGGGCAACGGCGTGGCGCTGGAGAACGTGCGTGCGCGTTTGCGCCTGCTGCACGATGTGCAGGGCCAGTTTCAGAGTGTCTTCAGAGACGGGGTGTTCCGTGTGCGCATCGAGGTGCCCTTGTGACCCTGAACACGATACTGAAAGTGCTGATCGTGGACGATGAGGCGCTGGCCCGCGCCCGGCTGCGCACCCTGCTGGGTGACTGTAAGACGCCCGCTGGGCGCGTTGAGGGCGAGGCCGCCAACGCCACCCAGGCCATCGAGCTGCTGCGCCGCCAGCCGGTGGACGTGGTGGTGCTGGACATCCACATGCCCGGCGCTGACGGCTTGGCTTTGGCGGCAACCCTGCGCACCATGCCCCAGTCACCCGCTGTGGTGTTCGTCACCGCCCATGCCGAGCACGCCGTGCAGGCCTTTGAACTCGAAGCCGTGGACTATCTGACCAAGCCAGTGCGATTTGAGCGTTTGCAGCAGGCGCTACAAAAAGTAGAGCGGCTTATGCTAGTCAATAAAGGTCTGGATACCGATTTGCCTGAAGAAGTTCTGGTGATCCAGGAGCGTGGACGCACCGAGCGCGTGCCGCTGAGTGAGGTCATCTATCTCAAAGCCGAGTTGAAGTACATCACCGTGCGCACCTTGGTCAAGCGCTATATTTTGGACGGCTCCATCAGCGAGCTGGAAGAAAAATACCCCACGCATTTCCTGCGCATCCATCGCAATGCCCTGGTCGCCAGACGCGCCGTGCGTGCGCTGGAAAAGCATTTTGATGCCGAAGAGGGCGAGGGCTGGGCGGTGAGGCTGAACGGCGTGGAGGAGCTGTTGTTTGTCTCGCGGCGACAGTTGGGGGCGGTGCGGGAGGTGATTGGGGCTTGAGGCTGGCGGGGTGAATCTGCAGTTGCGCGCACCACCCGACATCCTCCAACCTGCGAAAATCCTCCATTCAGCTAATTCAACTCACACCCAGGCATGACCTACTCCGTCAAAGAGATTTTTTATACGTTGCAAGGCGAGGGCGCGCAGGCGGGCAAGGTGGCGGTGTTTTGCCGCTTTGCAGGTTGCAACCTGTGGAGCGGGCGGGAGGAAGACCGGGCCACGGCTGTTTGCAACTTCTGCGATACCGACTTTGTGGGAACGGACGGCACCGACGGGGGCAAGTTCGCATCCGCTGACGCCTTGGCCGCTGCGGTGGAGAAGGCTTGGGCGTCTTCAGACAAAAAGAATCGACTGGTGGTGCTCACCGGTGGTGAACCGCTGTTGCAGGTGGACGCGGCGCTGACTCAGGCGCTGCATGCGCGGGGCTTCATGATTGCGGTGGAAACCAATGGCACAGTGGCCCCGCCACCGGGGCTGGACTGGATTTGCGTCAGCCCCAAGGCGCAGGCCGAGGTGGTCGTCAAGACCGGCAGCGAACTCAAGCTGGTGTACCCGCAGGTGGAGGTGGATCCGGCACGCTTTGAAGGCTGGGCTTTTGAACATTTCTTTTTGCAGCCGATGGACGGGCCTGCACGTGCCGAGAACACGGCCAAGGCGATTGACTACTGCCAGCAGCATCCGCAGTGGCGTTTGAGCGTGCAGTCGCACAAGATGATTGGGATTCGATGATGTTTGAGATCAGCCAGCGATTTTTCTTTGACGCCGCGCACACGCTCAAGCGCGAGATTGAGGCCGAAGGCAGCCGCCGCGTGCACGGGCACACCTACCACGCCGAGGTGTTCGTGCGCGGTGAGCCCAAGGGGCAGTCGGGCATGGTGCTGGATCTTGGTTTTGTGCGCCGCGAGATTGAGGTGGTGCGCGAGCAGCTCGACCACCATTACCTGGACGAGGTGGCGGGCCTGGGCCCCGCAACGCTGGAAAACCTGTGCGTCTTTATCTGGAAAATGCTGGAGCCGCGCCTGTCTGGTCTATCAGCCGTGACGGTGGAGCGCCATTCAATCGGCGACAAATGCACCTACCGACCTAACTGATGCCTTGCGGATTCAAGTTCACTGAAAAGACTTTTTGCTCTTAACTGGCCAAGAAAATTATGAAACTCACCATCGCCACCCGCGAAAGCCGTCTGGCCCTGTGGCAGGCCGAACACGTTAAAGCGTTGCTGACTGCGCAAGGTCACGAGGTCACGCTCTTGGGCATGACGACTCAGGGCGACCAGATACTTGACCGCTCTTTGAGCAAAGTCGGCGGCAAGGGCCTGTTTGTCAAGGAGCTGGAAGTGGCGATGGAGCAAGGTCGTGCCGATCTGGCCGTGCACTCGCTCAAGGACGTGCCCATGGCGCTGCCCGATGGCTTTAGTCTAGCCTGCGTGATGGAGCGTGAGGACCCACGCGATGCGCTTGTGTCTAATCACTATGCCAATCTGGCCGAACTGCCGCAAGGTGCGGTGGTTGGCACCTCAAGCCTGCGCCGTGTGGCACTGCTGCGCGCCTTGCGGCCAGACCTGCGCATTGAGCCCTTGCGCGGCAACCTGGACACTCGCTTGCGCAAGCTCGACGAGGGGCACTATGACGCCATCGTGCTGGCGGCAGCGGGTCTGAAGCGCCTGGGCTTGGGGATGAGGATTCGCGCTGTGTTTGAGCCACACGAGATGCTGCCAGCCGCCGGGCAGGGGGCTTTGGGTATTGAAATCTTGAGTGAACGTGCTGATGTGATGCAATTGCTCGCGCCCCTAGCGCATAGTGATACGTGGTTGCGGGTGGCCGCCGAGCGCGCCGTCAGCCGGGCCATGGGGGGTAGTTGCTCCATGCCGTTGGCAGCCTATGCCACGTTGCAAGGTGAGCAATTGAAGATTGAAGCGATCTGGGGCGACCCTGAGGGCCGCATCGCGCTGGTGCATGCGCAGGCCAGCGCTGTGGTGAGGGGCGTGGATGCTGCGATGATCTTGGGCGAGCATATCGCAGCCAGCCTGAAGGCCGCCATGGCGCGCGCCGGAGCAGCGCCGGCCCCTGCTGAGCCGGAGCCACTTTGATTCAGCCTGGCGGCTCGCGCGTTATTGTGACCCGCCCGGCCCGCGAGGCCGCTGTGTGGGTGCATGCGCTGTCACAGGCAGGGCTGCAAGCGGTGGCCTTGCCTTTGATTGACATCCTCCCGGTGGATGACCCTGGCCCCGCACAACGGGCCTGGCAGACGCTGGACGTTTATGCCGCCGTGATGTTTGTCAGCGCCAACGCAGTGGCTGGATTTTTTGAATCAAAACCGGCTGAAATCCAATGGACAGTAGCACAAGCAGCTATTAGAAAAATAGCGATTCCACGGGCTTGGGCGATCGGACCGGGAACCGTTCAGGCCTTGCAGCAAGCCGGTATGCCGTCTGAATGGATTGATGCACCGCCGCCAGAGACCGCACAGTTTGACTCCGAGGCGCTTTGGCGGCAGGTGGGTACTCAGGTGCGGGCGGGGCAGCGGGTGTTGATCGTGCGTGGCCGTGACGGTCAGGCGATGGGTGCCACACAGGTCTTGGATGTGGGCGTGGGACGTGACTGGCTGGCCGGCCGCCTGAAAGAGGCTGGGGCGGGGGTGGATTTCGTAGTCGCGTATCAGCGAGCTTGTCCGCATCTGGACAAGCGACAGCAGCAACTCGCTCAAGATGCTGCGCGTGATGGCTCGGTTTGGCTGTTCAGCAGCAGTGAGGCGGTCGCCAACCTGCGCGTGAACCTGCCTTCGCAGGACTGGTCGGCAGCGCGGGCAGTCGCCACCCACGCTCGTATCGCGTCGGCGGTAAAGGCTGCTGAATTTGGTGTTGTTTGCGAGTCACGCCCAACGGTTGCTGACATCGTGGGCTCGATAGAATCCATTTATGAATGCTGAGTCCAATGCTCCCCAAACTGCCACGTCGGCTGCGGTGTCCCCTGTGGTGGTGACTGCTCTGCCGCAGGAGCCGGTGGCAGAGGGGCGGCCTGCCCTGAGTCGCGGTATGTTGGTGCTTGGTGGTGTGGCAATCTTGGCCTTGTTGCTCAGTGCCCTGATGTGGCAAAAACTATCTTCCATTCAGGAGCAATTGGCCCGGCAAAGTGCCGACTCGGGTGCCACAGCGGTCGAGGCGCGCACCCTGGCCAAGCAAGCGCAGGAGCAGGTGCTGGAAACAGCGGCGCGCCAGTCGGTGATGCAGGCACGTTTGAGCGAGGTGGCTTTGCAGCGCAGCCAGTTGGAGGAGCTGATGCAAAGCCTGTCGCGCTCGCGCGATGAAAACCTGGTTGTGGACATTGAATCCTCTATTCGGCTGGCGCAACAGCAAGCGCAGTTGACCGGCAGTGTGGAGCCCTTGCTGGCCGCTCTCAAGACCGCAGAGCAGCGCGTGGTGCGTGCCGCCCAGCCGCGCTTGAATGTGCTGCAAAGCGCCATTGCGCGTGATGTGGGTCGCATTAAGGGTACGACGGTGTCAGACACGCCAGCTTTGCTGGTCAAGCTGGATGAGCTAGTACGACTGGCCGACGAATTGCCGCTGGCCAATGCGGTGGCCAAGGTGGCACCGAGCGGCTCGCTCAAACCGCAGCGCGACGACAGCGTGGCGAGCTGGTGGCAGCGCAGCTTGGCGGTGGTGTTAGACGAGGTGCGCAGTCTGGTGCGTTTGAGCCGCATTGAGCACCCCGAGGCCGCACTGCTGTCGCCCGACCAGGCGTTTTTTGTTCGCGAAAATTTCAAACTCCGCTTGCTGAATGCCCGACTGGGGCTGCTGGCGCGCCAAATCGACGCCGCCCGCGCCGATTTGGTGGGTGTGACGGCCTCGCTCAACACCTATTTCGACCCGTCTTCGCGTAAGACACAAGTGGCGGTGGATTTGCTCAAACAATTGCAGGGACAGATGAAAACCTTGGAATTGCCGCGTGTGGATGACACGTTGGCTGCGTTGACGACGGCCGCGGCTGGCAGGTAAGCAAGATGAGAACCCTCCTCTGGTTTGTGGCATTGTTTGGCATTGCCGTGGCCATTGCCCTGTTTGCAGGCAACAACCAGGGCACGGTCACTGTGTTTTGGCCACCCTATCGCCTGGACTTGTCGCTCAATCTGGTGCTGCTGCTGCTCATTGGCCTATTCTTCACGCTGTATGTGGCTTTACGAGCCTTGTCGGTACTGCTCTCTTTGCCTGGCGATGCCCGGCGCTGGCGCATGCTGCAAAGGGAGCGGGCTTTGCAGTTGGGCTTGCTCGATGCCCTGGCTCAGTTATTGGCCGGGCGTTTTATTCGGGCACGTAAGTCGGCAGAAAACTTGTTGATTCAAGAAAAAGCGTTGGCCAGCAGTGACGATCCGCTGCCCTATGGGGCAAATCTGCGGGCCATGGCTCACCTGCTGGCCGCCGAGAGTGCCCACGCCTTGCTGGACCGCACCGGGCGTGATGCGCATGCCCGCATGGTCTTGGACAAAACACCCAGCCGGGATGAGCAAATCCTTTATGAAGGCGCGCAGTTGAGGGCCACCCGCTGGGCTTTGGGCGACAGGGATGTCCAAGTGGCGTTTGGGTTGTTGAATGCACTGCCCAAGGGCCTTGCGCGTCGCACCCTGGCCTTGCGCCTTCGCTTCAAAGCCCAGCGGCTGGCCGGGCACACGCAAGCCGCTTTGGAGACTGCACGCTTGCTCGCCAAACACCATGCGTTTTCGCCCATGGCCGCTCAAAGCATCTTGCAGGGGCTGGCCCGAGAACGGGTTCAAGGTGCGCGTGACCCGGCGCAATTGCAAAAAGCCTGGGCTCAACTGGAGATCTCGGAGCAGCTCACGCCTGAAGTCGCCACGCAGGCCGTCAACCAAATGCTGCTGCTGGGGGGCGATGTGACGCTGGCCCAGCAATGGCTGCTGCCCGTGTGGGAGCAGATGCTGAAATCACCCAAAGCAAGTCTGTCACCCGAGCAACAAACCCAGCTGGTGCGTGTGCTGGACCATAGCTTTGAACTGACATTAGGTGGGCCCGATGCCGACTGGCTGGCACGGATTGAAACCGCGCAGTTGAGCCAGCCCGGCAACGCCTTGTTGCAATACCTGGCGGGTTTTGCCTGCCTGCGCTTGAGCCTGTGGGGCAAGGCGCAGCAGTTGATTCGTCAATCTTTGACGCAACTCGACAACGATCAACTCAAACGTCAGGCTTGGGTGGCATTGGCGCA
>JANXSU010000098.1 GCA_025356545.1 Comamonadaceae bacterium | reverse complement strand
TGAGCTGCTCATTGATGGCCTCGCGTATCGGGTCTGCATCGAGCGGGCGCATCAGCTTGCCGATAAATTGCATCTGGCGACGCCGGCCTTCAAAATTGGTGATTTTTTTGGCCTCTTTGATGGCTTCAAGCAGTTTGTCGGGCAGGTCCAGTCTAGCCATCAGGTCGGCACGCAGGGTGAGCAATGCCTCACCGAGCGCCTGCTTCTCGTCGGCCTCAGCCTTGAGTTGGGTTTTGCTGGGCGGGCCGATTTCTTCCAGCGCAATTTCTTCTGGTTTGACGAATCGGCCGTTGGACCAGTAGCCTTTGATGGCCTTGGGAGTCTTAGTGTTCATAGCAGTCATTCATAGCAGTCAGTATCATAGCGACCCATATGACCTCAAAGACCTCCTCCAGCACTTCCCGCAGCAAACCTTTAAAGCCAGTCGTTCAGCAGAGTCAACATGCGCCTGCAGAGGGATTCAGCTACAGCCGTGATTTTTTTGAAAATCTGGTGGACACGGCACTGACGCACGCTAAAAAACTGGGTGCTACCGACGCCGCTGCTGAGGCGTCCGAGGGCTGTGGCCTGTCGGTTAGTGTGCGCAAGGGTGAGCTTGAAAACGTCGTGCGCAACCGCGACAAGTCGCTGGGCATCACCGTCTACGTTGGGCAGAAACGGGGAAACGCCGCCACCAGCGATTTTTCGAAGGCGGCGATTCAGCAAACGGTTAAGGCAGCCTATGATATAGCCCGCTTCACGGCAGAAGATAAGTCATCCGGCCTGCCCGCAGACCGTGACATCGCCCGCGTACACCGGGAGCTGAACCTTTTTCACCCCTGGGCCATCACATCAGAAGAGGCGGCTATATTGGCGTTGAAGTGCGAGGCGGCAGCTCTGGGTGTGAGCCGCCGTATCACCAACAGCGAAGGTGCCGGCGTGTCGGCCCAGCAGTCCCATTTTTTCAGTGCCCACACAGGCGGCTTCAGAGGCGGTTACGCCAGTTCGCGCCACAGTATTTCAGTAGCACCGATTGCCTCGTCGCCTGGTAAAAATGGCGACATGCAGCGCGACGCGTGGTACAGCTCCATGCGCGATGCACAAGAGCTTGCCAGCCCTGAAGCGGTAGGCCGTTATGCGGCCGAGCGTGCGCTTGCACGCTTGAAAAGCCGCAAGGTCAAGACCTGCGAATGCCCGGTGTTGTTTGAGTCGCCACTGGCCGCTGGTCTGCTGGGCGGGTTTGTGCAGGCCATCAGTGGCGGGGCGATGTACCGCAAAAGCACGTTTTTGCTCGACAGTATGGGCAAAGCGGCATTTCCTGACCACATCGACATCACTGAAGACCCGTTTTTGCACAAAGGTAAAGGCAGCGCGCCGTTTGACGAAGAAGGTGTCAAAACCCATGCGCGTACAGTGGTGGATGCCGGCATTGTGCGCGGCTACTTTTTAAGCACTTATTCAGCCCGCAAGCTGGGCATGCGCACCACGGGCAATGCTGGTGGCTCGCACAACCTGGTCATGAGCAGCCGCCAGACTGCAGTGGGCGATGACCTCGATGCCATGCTCAAAAAGCTCGGTACAGGCCTGTTCGTGACCGAGCTGATGGGGCAGGGCGTGAATTACGTGACAGGCGATTATTCACGCGGCGCGGCAGGCTTTTGGGTTGAAAAGGGGCAGATTGCTTTTCCGGTTGAAGAGATCACGATTGCCGGCAACCTCAAGGACATGTTGATGGGCATTCAGGCCGTGGGTGCGGATGCCTACAACTATGGGGCCAAAACTGTCGGGTCGATTTTGGTGAACCGCATGAAGGTTGCCGGGAGCTGAGCTGCTCCGTCACAGTCCGCTGGCGGTCTGCCCATCACTGACTGCACATCAGCCGCAGGCGTGGATCGTTTATCCCGGTGCGCTGTGCGTAATCATGGTTACAACGGTGCTTTGTTGGCACATCCGCTGTAATCTCTGCGGCTCGGCCAATTTGCCGGACAGCCAGAGAGTGCCTTGAAAATACGAAATACCTTGTTGTGGAGTCTGCTTGCGTTATCGCCTTTGGCGGTTTTTGGTCAGGTGAAAGCGGGTTCGACGCCAGCCAGTACAGCTGCTGGGAGCCCGTCCATAGTGCACCCATGGCAAGCCCCGCCACCGAACACCACAGCAGAAGCCTACTTCACCAACCTGCAGAACGGGGCATCAATTGAAACACCTTACCGGGCCACGTTTGGCCTGGCTGGTGGGTGGGGACTTGCGCCTATTACCTCACCCGTAGCGGGTAAAAGCGGTCACCATCACCTCCTGGTAAACCGCGACCTGCCGCTGGACTTCAAGCGAGCCCTGCCATTTAACGACCAGTACATCCACTTTGGCAAGGGGCAGATGGAAACCCTGCTTATGCTGGAGCCCGCCACCTACACCTTGCGCCTTCTCCTGGCCGACGACAAGCATTTGCCGCACTTTGTTTACAGCAAGCCACTCAAAATCACTGTAACGCGCAAAAACAAGGATGTTGACCCGAAAAGCATGTTGAAAAAGGAAATCACCTTGCTGAACGCGGTTCCCGGCGGACGACAAAAATCTCCTTTCAGGCTGCGATTTCAGGCCTCTGGACTTAATGTCGCACACATGAGCCAAAAAGAAAAAGACACTGGGCACTTCCGCTTGGCCCTCACGCCTCAGGGTGCCTCGAAGCCGGCAGAGTTGGATTTCATCAACGGCCAGACCGAGGTCTGGCTTGCACCCCCGGTGGGGGCCTACATTGCTAAATTGGACTTTGTAGACAACCTGAACCCAACCAGAGTGTTGGTGGACAGCGTGCCTGCCACACTCAAGGTTGAATAGCGCGGGGCTAGCCTGCCAGCGCTGCTTTCACCGCTGCAGATACCTCTCCCATATCAGCTTTGCCCGCCAGTTGGGCTTTGACGGCCGCCATGACCTTGCCCATGTCGCCCGGGCCAATCTTGGTGCCTGACGCCTCTGCCAGCCCCGCCACGATGGCTTTAACAGCGGTCAGCACTTCATCGGCGCTCAGGCGGGCGGGTAGGTAGGCTGTCAGTACCGTGGTCTCGGCGGCTTCCTTGTCGGCCATGTCCTGGCGATTGGCTTTGGTGAAGGCGTCAATGCTGTCTTTGCGCTGCTTGATCATTTTGTCAATGATGGCAATAACCATCACGTCGTCGACTACCACGCGTTCATCAACTTCTTTTTGTTTGATGGCCGATAACAGCAGGCGAATAGTGCCCAGGCGCTCACTGTCTTTGGCGCGCATGGCGGTTTTCATGTCCTCGGTGATTTGATCTTTAAGTGACATGGCGTCTCCAGTTAAAACAGGTGTTGTGAGGCAAAAATGCAAAAAGCCCGCCAGAGCATCCTTGGGCGGGCTTGTGTGTGCCGTGAGGCAGTACCGGTCAATCGATCAAAACAGCTTTTTAGGCAATTGCATCGAGCGAATACGCTTGTAGTTGCGTTTGACGGCAGCAGCCTTTTTGCGTTTACGCTCAGCCGTTGGCTTTTCGTAGAACTCACGAGCGCGCAGATCGGTCAGCAGGCCGAGTTTTTCAATGGTTCGCTTGAAGCGGCGAAGGGCTACGTCAAAGGGCTCGTTTTCTTTAATACGGACGGTCGTCATTTAATGTTGGTTTTCCGAAATATGCGCTCAGAGGGAATGTGGGAAGATCAGGCCTGCACACCATCAACGCGAAAGCACCCACCTGTAACTAGTATTTGGCCGGCGGGGCAATGCCAATGAAGACTGAGATTATAGCCTTTTACAAAGCCTGCGCGCACGCAAATCCACTCGCCCAAGCCCACTGAAAGTTGTAGCCGCCCAGCCAGCCGGTGACATCCACGGATTCGCCGATGAAGTACAGGCCGGGTTGCTTGGACTCCATCGTCTGGCTGGACACATCGCGCGTGTCCACGCCACCTGCGGTGACTTCGGCCTTGGCGTAGCCCTCGGTGCCGGTGGGCACCAGTTCCCAGGCCGACAGACGGGCCGCCAGCGCGGCCAGGGCCTTGTCAGACACCTCGGCAATAGGACGCTGCCACGCGGCGTCTTGGTTTACCCAGGCCTCGGCCAGACGCGAAGGCACCAGCCCTGCCAACTCGTTGATGATGAGCTTGCGCGAGCTGAGCTTGGCTTGCGTCAATGTTGCGGCCAAGTCCACTTGCGGTGCGAGGTTGATGCGGATCGGCGTGCCCGGCTTCCAGTAGCTCGATATTTGCAGCACCGCCGGGCCGGACAGACCCCGGTGCGTGAACAGCAGGTCTTCAGCAAAGCTGACGCGTTCTTTTTTGTTGCCCGTCTCAATCAGAACCGGCAAGGCCAAACCTGCCAGCCCTACATAAGGAGCCCAAGCCGCACCCTCAAACGTCAGTGGCACCAGGGCCGGACGCGGTGGCACCATGCGCAGACCGAATTGTTGAGCCACGCGGTAGCCAAAATCTGTCGCGCCTATCTTGGGGATGGACAAGCCGCCCGTAGCCACCACCACGGCGTGGGTTTTGATGAGACCTCTATCGCTATCAATTTCATAGCTGGTTGTGGTCGTCTCATCTGGTCTATGAGCATAAAACCTTATTTTTTTAACGCCACAGGGCTGCCAGCGTGTGACATTGCCCTTGTCGCACTCGCGCAGCAACATCTGAATCAGGTCGTCGGCCGAGCGGTCGCAAAACAACTGGCCTTTGTGCTTTTCATGGAAGGCGATGCCGTGGCTTTGCAGCAGGGCCATGAAGTCCTGCGGCGTGTAGCGTGACAGGGCCGAGCGGCAGAAGTTGGGGTTGTCGCTGATGAAGTGCTTTTGCGGGGCACGGGGGTCGAGGTCGCGGTTGGTGAAGTTGGCCCGGCCACCGCCCGAGATGCGGATTTTTTCAGCCACTTTAGGGCTGTGGTCCAGCAGTAAAACTCTCAATCCACGCTGGCCCGCCACTCCCGCGCAGAAGAGGCCGGCAGCACCGGCCCCAATGACGACGACATCAAAACTTACGACTTCAGCATTTTCCATGCTCCGGAGTGTAGGGCTTGGACTTGGGTGTGATCCTGGGCGTGATCCAGCGGCTGCGCCATGCGGGCCAGACCGCTCAGCACGTCCCCCACCACGATCACGCAGGGGCTGGCGAACTTATCTTGCACCAAGGCGGTGCGCATTTCGGCCAGCGTGGTGACGACATGGCGCTGCGTGGGCAGCGATGCGTTTTGAATCAGCGCCACCGGGGTGTCGGGTGACAAGCCGGTCAGCAGACCGTCTTGAATTTGCTGCGCACCGCGCACACCCATGTAAATCACCAGCGTCAGTTTGGCCTGATGGGCCGTGGCGGCGATGGACGACCAGTCGGGCGAGTCACCCCCTGGCTTGGCATGACCGGTGAGAAACAGCACGCCTTGCGCGTGGTCGCGGTGCGTGAGCGGCATGCCCAGCGAGGTGACCGCGGCCAGACCGGCAGTGATGCCATTGATGACCGTCACCGCAATGCCTGCGGCTTGCAGGTGCTCCACCTCTTCGCCGCCCCGGCCAAAAATAAACGGATCACCCCCTTTGAGGCGCACCACCTGCTCACCTTCGCGCACAGCGGTGATCATCAGTTTTTCAATGAACGCCTGCGGGGTGGACTTGCAGCCGCCGCGCTTGCCCACATGCACGATGCGCGCCGTGGGCGCGGCGTAAGCCACGATGGCATCGCTGACCAAGTCATCCACCAGCAGCACCGTGGCCGCCTGGATGGCTTTGAGCGCCTTGAGCGTGATGAGTTCGGGGTCGCCTGGGCCCGCCCCCACTAAGGTGCAGCTTCCTGAAATTTGAGGGGTCTTCATACAACGGGTTCCAAACTTGCATTCATGATGTGAGGGATCAAATGCAAGATGTGTGCCACCTGCTGCGCAATCGGGGCCGGAACCGGGCTGCGACCCGCCAGCACTTCGCGGATGTAGTGGGCCGTGCTCTGGGCGTCGATAGCCGATGGCAGCTCGGGCAGGCTGGCTAAGGTGCCCGCTTGCGTCTCTTGCAGCAATACCCGTTGGCCGGCCACAAAGGCCTCCATGCGCGGGTGGCGGCGCGCATCGGCGACAGACTCGCCCTCGGTCCCGCGCAGCAGCAGCGCATCGGACTTCATCAACTCAAAGGTTTCGGCCATCGAGACGGCGTACTCCGGGTGCGTGTAGCTGCTCACGATCAGGCTCTTGCCCGCCACCGGGTTCATCAGCTTGACTAAGCTGTGCGCCGGGTTGCGCAAGCCCACCACGCGGCGCACCTCCAGCAGGCGCTGCAAACCGGGGCACAGCAGGGCAGTTGGCGCAAAAATAACTTCACCATTTGCTATTTCTTTAGTAGCTGCTTGTGCATGTATTTCAAAGGCTGCAAGAACATTTGATGAATCAACTCCGCGTGATTCAGTGGCTGTACCGTGCACCAGAACGCCCAGGCCTTCACGCGCCAACAGCAGCGCTAGCAAAGGCGTGAGCAACGGGAGCTTGCGCGCCCCGTTATAGCTGGGAATCACGACCACGGGCTGTTGCGGATTGGCCGGAAAGTGCTGCGTGCGCAGCGCCGTCGCATCCAGAAAACCCGCCATCTCCTCGCGGGTTTCACCCTTGATGCGCATGGCCAGGCAGAACGCGCCAATTTCCAAATCCGTCACTGCGCCGTCTAGCACCTGGCCGAACAAATCCGCAGCGTGCTCACGCGTGATGGATCGCGCACCCTGCTTGCCGCGTCCTATGACCTTGATGTATTGACCGATGCCCATGCCCTGATTGTCGGGGATTGGTGATGACTTTGGGTTATGAGCTTAAGAGTGAGCTAAAGGGGTCGCTCGTTCTGGCGTTTGGTTGCTACTCCTTCGGCGCGCCCGAGTCCCGAACGATGGCCTCATAGCGTTTGATTTCCGTCACCACAAACTTAGCGAAATCAGACACGCTGCCTCCCGCAATCTCTGCCCCCATGTCTTGCAGCTTGTTACGGATCTCCGGGGTTTGCAGCAACTGGTTGAACTCTTTGTTGAGCCGGTTCACCATCTCGACAGGTGCGTTGGCGGGCAGCATCAGGCCGTACCAGGCGGAGGCAACCATGGGCACGCCAGCCTCCTTGAAGGTGGGAACGTTGGGCAGCACGGCCAGTCGCTTGTCTGCTGCCACGGCAATGGGGCGCAGCAAGCCGCCGCGGATGCTGCCCAGAGACCCGGTGTCGATCATCATGTCAATGTGCCCGGCCATCAGGTCTTGCGCTGCCGGGCCGCTGCCTTTGTAGGGCACATGGCGGATATCAATGCCCGCCGCCGTCTTGAACTGCGCACCAGCGAGGTGTTGCGAGCCACCAATGCCTGCTGACCCATAGGTGAACTGGCCGGGCTTGCTGCGGCCTGCATCAACAATGTCTTTCAAGTTGTGCCAAGGGGACTTGTTGGGCACCACCATCACATTGGGAATGGCGCACAGCAAGAGCACGGGGGTGAAGTCTTTGACCGGATCAAAGCCTTGCTTGGCGTACAGATGCGGCCCCGCTGCTTGGGTGGAACTTGTGGTGAGCAGCAAGGTGTAGCCGTCCGGCTTTTCTTTCACAAAGGCCTGGGTGCCAATGTTGCCGCCCGCGCCGCCTTTGTTCTCCACCACCACCGGCACGCCCATGTTTTGCGAGAGCGCTTGCGCCAGCGTGCGCCCAATCTGGTCAGTGGCCCCGCCGGGGGCCCAGGGGACGATCAGCTTGATGGGTTTGTCGGGGTAGGTCTGGGCGAGGGCGGGCAGGACGATGCACAGGCTTGTCGCCGTGAACAGGGTTTTGAGGATCGAGGGTTTTGACAGAGTCATCATGAGGTGGCCTCCCGTGTTCAGGCTACAAGTACGCACTTGATGCGCGCCAGCGTCTCATCCACCCAAGGCGCGGTGTAGCTGCCGGATTGAATGTCGGCCATCATTTTGGCTTCTGCCACGCCCTTGGCCAGCGTGGCGGCGTACACGGTTTGTACCTGGTCAAAAGGCACGCACAAGACGCCATCGTCATCGCCAATCACCAGGTCGCCCGGCTCTATCACCATGCCGTCAATGGCAATCGGGGTGTTGATCTCGCCAGGGCCATCTTTGTAGGGCCCCCGGTGCGTCACGCCCGCGGCAAACACGGGGAAGCTGTCGGCCCGCAAGACACGCGCATCGCGTATGGCCCCGTAGATGACGATGCCCGCCAAGCCGCGCGCCTTGGCCATGGCGGTCATGATTTCGCCGAAGAGGGAATTCGTCAGATCGCCACCGCCGTCCACCACGATCACGTCGCCCGGCAGTGCCAGTTCCAGCGCTTTGTGAATCATCAGGTTGTCACCGGGCCGCACCCGCACCGTCAAGGCGGGGCCAGCCATGGGTGAGCCGTTGTGCATGGGGCGCAGGTTGGGGCCGCCATGGAACATGCGCGACATGCAGTCACTCACGTTGGCCACGGGCAGGGTTAAAAATTGTTGGGCTTGTGACAGACTGACAGCGCGCTGGCGGGGACGGATTTGAAGACCGAGCATGACTTTTCCTTGAACTGATTGAGCAGCCCAGAGGCTGCACGAAGGGGGATTCGAAGCGCTTACTTCTTGGCCTCGGGGCTACCTACGACCGCTTTGACGCCCGCCGCCGCCACGTCAACCGTGGTTTCAACCACGGTGGCGGCGACCTTCACCGTAGTGGCCACCACGGACACGGCCGCGTCGGCCACCGCCACAACAGAGCAGGCGCTGCAAAGGAATGAGAGCAGGCAGGACAAGAGCAGGGCACGCATGATGGGCTTTCAATGGGGTGAGCAAGTCTCGATTATTGACGCTCTTTTGTCACGCGAATTCAAAAAAATATCAACCGAGATTGTTCATGAGACTCGCTCGCCCTGAGCTTGTCGAAGGGCTGCCCAGGCTTCGACAGGCTCAGCCCGAACGGGGAAATCTGTAATGCACCATCTCGGATCAATGAATCTTGGGCTGTCGCACCAAACGTTTGAGTTCGGGCAGACACGAGCCGCAGTTGGTGCCGCACTTCAGCGTGTCTTGAAGGCTGGCCAATTTTGCATCGTCATTGCCTGTGGTGGTGGCAAGGCAGACCGCGATGGCCTCGTCTGTCACGTTAAAGCAAGTGCAAATTTGCTTGCCGCGCGACTGCACCGCCACCGACGCTTTGGCACCGGGTGAGAGCAGCAGGCGGCCATAGGCCTGGGCGGGCAGCTCGTCTTGCAGCAGGGTCTTGATCCAGCTTTGCGCGCTGGTGTCGCCCGCGAGCATGAAGCCTTCGAGTATCACCTGCTCACCGGTGTGGGTGTGAGTGGGGTTGGGGGTGCGCACCAGGTGCACGCTGCGGCGCTGGCCTCGTCTCTTGTCGGCATAGCGCAGCACGGTTACGCCGTCCAAATTCAGCAGTTTTTCAATCTGTGTCAGCAGTGCATCGTCTGGCGTGTCATGTGCAGCAGCGCGAAACAAAATGCCACTGCGTTCGCGGCCAAAGGGCACGCAACTGGCGTAGGGAAACTGCGCTATCAAAGGCTTAAGCGCTTCACGCGCGGCCAGCATGCGGTCCTCAGGCAGCCAGGCCATGGCCAACAGTGTCCAGGGCAACTCGGCCTTCAGCACCTTGACGGCGGCGTGCTTGAGTTCGGGTTGTTTGGAGCTGGGGCAATAGGCCGATGTGGTCAACGCGTTGACCCCGGCCAAGCGTTGCCCGGTACTGCTCACGCCGCTTAAAAATTCTTCGCCCCAGTGCATGGCCATGAAGACCTGACTCAAGCCCAGCTCGGGGCTGGCCTGCACGGGTACGAGGATGGAGCCGCGCTTGCTGGTGACGTGTACCAAGTCGCCCTCGCTCAACAAGCGACGTGCCATGTCTTGCGGGTGCATCTGAATACTGGGTTCGGCAACATGGCCGAAGAGTCTGCCCAGCGTGCCGGTGCGCGTCATGCCGTGCCATTGGTCTCTGAGCCTGCCGGTGTTTAAAGAGAAGGGGTAGCGGGATTCGCGGGGCTCGGCAACCGGTTTGTAAACTGTGTTGGCGAACTTGGCTTTGCCATCGGGTGTGGGATAGATGCCGTCTTCGTAGAGGCGGGTCTTGCCCTCGGATTGGCCTGGTGTGATGGGCCACTGGCGCGGGGCTTGCTCCAGCATGGCGTAGCTCAGGCCGGTGATGTCGAGGTCGCGGCCGCGGGTGGATTCGCGGTGTTCTAGCCAGATGTGTTCGGGGGTTTGGTAGGGGAACAGACTCCGTTCGGGCTGAGCCTGTCGAAGCCCTTCGACAGGCTCAGGGCGAACGGTGAGAGGCTCAGGACGAAGGGGAATCAACTTCTCCAGCCGCTTGGCGAAATCCACGGCGATGGACCAGTCGTGCCTTGCCTCACCCGGTGCGGGCACGGCGGCGCGCACGCGGGTGATGCGGCGTTCGCTGTTGGTGACCGTGCCTTCTTTTTCGCCCCAGGTGGTGGCGGGCAGGAGCAGGTCGGCAAAGTCGCAGGTGGATGCGGTGGCAAAGGCCTCTTGCACCACGACGAATTCGGCGCGCTCCAGCGCGCGGCGCACGGTGGCCTGGTCGGGCATGCTTTGGGCCGGATTCGTACATGCAATCCACAGTGCTTTGATTTCGCCATCGGCAGCGGCCTGGAACATCTCTACTGCTGTTTTCCCGGGGGTCGATGGCACGTCTGGCAAGCCCCAGAGCGCCGCCACCTCTGCACGGTGCGCGGGGTTGGCCAGATCACGGTGCGCGCTGAGCAGGTTGGCCATGCCGCCGACCTCGCGCCCGCCCATGGCGTTGGGTTGGCCGGTGAGCGAGAACGGGCCTGCACCGGGCTTGCCGATTTGGCCAGTGGCCAAGTGCAGGTTAATCAGTGCGGCGTTTTTGGTCGTGCCGCTACTGGACTGGTTCAGACCCTGGCAATACAGGCTGAGGGTGGGGCCACCCGCAAACCACTTCGCTGCCGTGAGCAAGTCTTCCTTGCTGATGCCGCAGGTCTGCGCCACCATTTCGGGCGTGTAGTCACGCACCGTTGCCTTGAGCGCATCAAAGCCGCTGGTGTGGGCGGCGATATAGGCCGTGTCCGTCCAGCCCTCCCACAGCATCAGGTGCAGCAGGCCGTTGAACAGGGCCACGTCCGTGCCCGGTTGAATCGGCAAAAACAAGTCCGCCAGGCCCGCCGTATCGGTGCGACGTGGATCGGCCACGATGATCTTCATCGAAGGGTTGTTCTGTTTTGCTTCCTCAATCCGCCGAAACAAAATGGGGTGAGCGTAAGCCGCGTTGGAGCCGACGATGAAGATGCACTGCGCATGGTTCACGTCGTCGTAGCAGGCGGGCGGTGCGTCGGCCCCGAGCGTGAGCTTGTAGCCCGCCACCGCGCTGCTCATGCACAGGCGCGAGTTGGTGTCGATGTTGTTGGTGCCGATCAGGCCCTTGGCCAGTTTGTTGAAGACGTAATAGTCCTCGGTGAGCAACTGGCCGCTGACGTAAAAACCCACGGCGTCGGGGCCGTGTTCTTTGATGATCTGGCTGAAGGTTTCGCTGGCAAAACCTAGGGCTGAATCCCAGCTCACAGGCTTAGGTGCCTCGCCCCGGTGCTCGCGGCGCATGGGTTGCAGCAGCCGCGTTTGCCGCGTGACAGCTGGCGTCGCCGTGAGGTGCAGCGTGGAGCCCTTGGAGCACAGGCGACCGAAGTTGGCCGGATGATCGGGGTCGCCCTTAACCCCAGTAATTTGCGTGCCTTGAGATTCGATGATGACGCCGCAGCCCACGCCGCAGTAGGGACAGGTGGATTTGGTTTCTCGAATCAGGTCTAGGGTCATGCTTGATGATCGCTTGAATGTCGATTTAAGCCGTGGCTTTGTGTGCAGGTCCGGCCACGGGTGCTGTCATGTCCAGCGCGAGTGTTGCCAACTCTTGCGCATTCAGGTGCACCACGCCGGCGTCGACCTTGACGGCAAAACTTGGCGTGCAACCCACGTCCGGCGCTCTGGCACAGCCGTCGGCCAGGCCGATGGTCCAGTTGTGCAGTGGGCAGGCCACGCTGGTGCCAAACACAATGCCTTGGCTTAAGGGGCCGCCTTTGTGCGGGCAGCGGTCGAGCAGGGCGAAGACTTGGTCTTGGTCGTTGCGGAACACAGCCACGTCCATGCCCTGCGCGCGCGCGACGCGGCGCGAACCTAATACGGGGATGTCTTCAACGCGACAGATGATTTTCCATTCACTCATGATGTGCTCACTTATTTATAGCTGCTTACGCTATTGGTTAAAGGGCTTTAGCCCTATTTATGTATTAATTTTCTCGTACAAACCGGTCACGTTGTTCATCACTTGAAGGATGCGCTCGCTGGTCGTGAACACATTGGCTTGCGCCTGGATGTCGCCTGTGCCTGACTTCAA
>JANXSU010000059.1 GCA_025356545.1 Comamonadaceae bacterium | reverse complement strand
GGGTTTACATCAAAAAGAACAAGTTGCAAGACGCTGTGAACAAGCGCAACATCAACGCCGATGCCAAGCTGAAGGAAGTCTTCGGCAAACCTCAGGTGACGATGTTTGAGATGGCTGGCCTGATCGGCAAGCACCTCAAGTAATCGGGCTCTCCCGTTACAGAAAAAGGCCGACGTAAGTCGGCCTTTTTGCGTTCAGGCATTCCTGATTTTCATCAGGGAAAACCCTCATCAAGCAATCTTCACCCGGTCCAAAGCCGACTGTGTGATGGCCGACAAGGTGCCTCGGGTCGTGATCACGTCCGGGTCCAGCATCACCTCAATCAAAGTACCTTGCGGACGCGCCAGTGCCGCCAGCAATTCGGACTCAAACTCATCCGTTCGCGTGATGCGAACGCCTTGGTAGCCATAAGCTTGAGCCAAGACCGAGAAATTGGGGTTTTGCAACTGTGAACCGCTCACGTGCTGCGGGTACTCGCGCTCCTGATGCATGCGAATGGTGCCGTACATGCCGTTGTTAAGCAGCACGATGATGGTCTTGGCGCCATGCTGAACGGCAGTGGCCAACTCTTGTCCGTTCATCAAGAAGTCGCCATCGCCCGCCATCGTAAGCACCGTGCGTCCCGTGGTGATGGCAGCTGCTATACCGGCTGGCACGCCATAACCCATCGCCCCATTGGTGGGCGCTAGTTGGGTTTTAAACCCCTTGGCTAGCCCGTGGTGCTTGAAGAAGCGGTGCACCCAGCTGGCGAAATTACCTGCACCATTGGTCAGCACGGCATCAGGGGGCAAATGCTTTTCCAAGCTAGCCACAATGGCAGGCATATCAATATCACCCGGCAGCGCCTGAGGAACCATATTTGCCAGATAGTCCGCGTTGCAGCCTTGCGCCCACACATCCCACACCACGCTTGCAGGTGCCGCCATCGTTTCCAAAGAAGCCGCTGCCGCATTCATGGTGGCATTGATCGCCAAATCGGCCTGGTACACCCGGTTGAGCTCTTCGGCACTGGCATGGATGTGCACCAGGGTTTGCTTGATCTTCGGCACCTCAAACAGGGTGTAGCCCCCACTGGTCATCTCACCAAGTCGCGGACCGATAGCCAAAATCAAATCACTCTCCCGCACACGGGCCGCTAGCTTCGGGTTGATGCCAATGCCAACATCCCCTGCGTACAACGGGTGATGGTTATCAAAGGTGTCCTGAAAACGAAACGCATTGCCCACCGGTAACTGCCAGTTCTCGGCAAAGCGCTGCAAGGCCTGCGCGGCCTGCTGAGTCCACCCGCCGCCACCGGCAATGACCAGTGGCCGCTCTGCTTTTAATAGCAGCTCACGCAGGCTCTGCAAGGATTCTGGTGCCGGACTGGCCTTGGCAGGCAGCACGCGAGGCAAGGTTGCCACCTCGACAACATGCGTCAACATATCCTCAGGCAACACCAGCACCACCGGGCCGGGTCGGCCATTCATCGCGGTGGCAAAGGCGCGCGCCACGTACTCGGGGATGCGACGCGCATCGTCAATGCGCTCCACCCGCTTGGCCATACCCTTGGTGTTGGGACCGAAAAAAGTACCGTAGTCGACCTCTTGAAACGCCTCGCGATCGCGCATGTCGCTGGCCACATCGCCCACAAACAACACCATCGGCGTGGAGTCTTGAAACGCCGTGTGTACGCCAATCGACGCGTTGGTGGCCCCTGGCCCGCGTGTGACAAAACACACGCCCGGCTGACCGGTGAGCTTGCCATGCGCCTCGGCCATAAAGGCCGCGCCGCCCTCTTGTCGGTTGGTGATGAATTTGATTTGCTCGCGGTAGGCATGAAAGCCATCGAGCACCGCCAAATAGCTCTCACCCGGCACGCCAAACGCATGGGTCACGCCCTGGGCCACGAGACATTCAACAAGAAGATGGCCAGCGATTTGAGATTTCATGAGTAAGAAAGATTGAATGGAATTTCAAAAAAACAGTTACGAACCGGTGCGCTTACCCACCCCCAGCGCCGTTGCCACGCTGACCAGCAGCACAAAGGCCGCGCCGTAAAACACGCCGTTGTACCAGCCCCGGTCCATGAACGCGCCAAACAGCAAAGGCGACACGGCAAAGCCCACGTCAAAGCCCGAGTACACCGTGCCATAAACCCGGCCCGTTGCGCCTTTGGGCGTAGCCTTTTTCACCATCATGTCGCGTGACGGTGCACCAATACCCGTGGCAAAACCCGTGGCAGCCAGCACGACCATGGTCCCCGTCGCGCCCAAAATACCTGTGCCACAAAGCGCCAGCATCAACGCCCCCACCGCCATGCACACGGCCACCACTGCGTCGCTGTTGGGCTTGCGTGCGGCCACAAAACCGCCGACAAAAATCCCGAACGCCGCGCACAACATATAGGCGGTCAACGTGACCGTGGCTGCATTAAAACTCACGTCATGCACCGCTTTGAGAATCGACACCGCGTAGTTCTGCACCAGCGAAAGCGTCATGGTGGAGAACATGAAAAACGCAAAACACCACCACACAACCGGCCGCTTTAAAAATGCCAAGTCATGCTCACGCGCGCCCTCACTCGGCTGATGCACCAGCACCTCGGTCTGCAATTTGTCGCGCTGCACCACCAGCAGCACAAAAATAGCCACGTACATCAAGCCTGCGGCCAGATAAGCATTGCGCCAACCCACCAAGCTACCGATACCTACCAGAAATACCGGCGCGGCCGCCCAACCCAAATTACCGGTGAGACCATGCATGCTGAAGGCGTGGCCCAGACGCGGGGCCGATACGCGCTGGTTCAATATCGTGAAGTCCACCGGGTGAAACGGGCAATTGCCCAAACCCGCCAGCACGGCAACAAACATTAAATCACCATAACCATTGGCCCGAGAAGCGGCAATGCAGGCCAACACAAAAATACAAAACGAGGTGTACAGCACGGGCCGCGCGCCCAAGCGGTCCACCACAAAACCCGCACACGCCTGCCCCACCCCAGAGACGATAAAAAACACCGAAGTCAACAAACCGAGTTCAGAAAAACTCAGTCCAAACTCCTTCATGAACACGGGAAACAGCAAAGGCAGCAGCAGGTGCGCAAAGTGCGAACTGGCATGCGCCAGCCCCACCAGCCCAATGACGCTGGCATCTTGGCGCAGGGCCACTTCAGCAGCAGGGGGAAATGAGTTGAGGGTATCGGCTTGAGTCATCCCACCATCGTAGCCCATTGCCTTGGAGACTTACTCCACACCCCGCTCAACGACCAGCACACCACCACGGGCGGATCGAGCCGCCCCCGTGGTCACCAAAAACACCCCCGGCAAGATGAGTGCGGCTCCCACCAGGTGATGCCAGCCCGGCACTTCTCCTAGCAGCCACCAAGCTGCCAAACCACCGTACAGCGGCCCCAGGTAGAGCGACACGGCCACGCGGCTGGCACTTAAAACTTGTTGCGCCCAGCCATAAATCCAATACGCCCCCAAGCCAGGCACGATGGCTGCGGCCAGCACCAACCACAAAGCGGACATACCCCACTGTGTGAATCCTGTCTGTGTTGATTCCCAAAGGGCAAAAGGCAGCAGCGTCACAACACCACCCATGCAAATGGCAGCCAAGCGCGCCGTCGCACTCAAGCCGCTGGACCACAGCTTTTGCAGCAAGGCATACGCCGCCCACGCCACAGTGGCGGCCACAATCCACAAATCACCCGGTACAAATTGCACGTTGGCCAGTTGCGCCCACTGCCCTTTGACGACCACGTTAAACACCCCCGCCAAAGCCAGAGCAACCCCCAGCATCTGGCGCAGACCCAATCGTTCGCCCAACCACCCAGCCGCACCTAAGCCGATGAGCACCGGAGACGCCGCGTAAATCAAGGCAATATTGATAGCCTCAGTCGAACGCGCACCTTGATAAACCCAGGCCCCACAAACGAGCATGCCCAAGGCACCCAAAATCAAATACTGCCACCAAACGCGCAACACAGCCGCACGCTCGCGCCATAGCTCTGGCCCGGCAATCACCAGCAGCACAAACCCCGCAATAGCCCAACGCCCCAACGCCAGCAGATAAGGACCAATCACCCCGGGCGCTTTACGCGCCACGATGTAATTGACCGTCCACAACGCAGGCACCAGCCACAACAAGGTCTGCGCCCAACGAATTTGGCGATGCTGCGCTTCAAGCGCACCTGATTTTGATATCACTGTCGGGGCTCCCTGTTCATTTGCGTGAGTTCTCGCAGCCCCATCGCCTCCACCCAGTCACCAAAGGGTAGCGATCTGCGCGCGTGTGAACCCTGTATTTACGG
This sequence comes from Comamonadaceae bacterium, assembly GCA_025356545.1. Classification (GTDB taxonomy): domain Bacteria; phylum Pseudomonadota; class Gammaproteobacteria; order Burkholderiales; family Burkholderiaceae_C; genus CANCDA01. The sequence goes on along the minus strand of JANXSU010000059.1, from coordinate 1,914 downwards.
GCAGGCTTGAGGTCTTCACAGACGCTGCAAAACCCGCGCTGCGGCTCGCCGGGGCGCCGCGTTTGACCTCCATAGCCCACTGACCATCTTAGATCAAACGGCTTTTTGCACCGTCTCATGGGCCAATGCCATCACTTCACGGGGTGGCAGTCCCTTCATGCGGTGGTCGCTCCACACCTGACGCCATTTGCGCGCGCCAGGTAGGCCATGGCGCAGGCCCAGCATGTGGCGGGCTATCGAGTACCAGGGTGTGCCGTGCTCAGCGGCTTCGCGCTCCATGTAGGCGACCATTTGTTCTTCGACTCGCTCGCGCGTGAGTTCGCTCAGGGGGGCGTCGTAAAACGCAGCATCCCATCCGGCCAGAACCCAGGGGTTGTGATACGCCTCGCGCCCCACCATCACGCCATCGAGTTGCGCCAGTTGCACCGCAATTTCGTCGTTGGTTTTGATACCGCCGTTGATGCAGATTGTCAGGTTCGGAAAGTCTTGCTTTAACCGCACCACCTGCTCGTAGCGCAACGGTGGGATTTCACGGTTTTCCTTGGGCGATAGGCCCTTTAGCCAGGCGTTACGCGCATGGACGATGAAAACCTGGCAACCGGCCTCGCCCACCGTGCCGACAAAATCGCGCACGAAGTCGTAGCTTTCGGTCTTGTCAATGCCGATGCGGTGCTTCACCGTCACCGGCACGCCCACCACATCGAGCATGGCCTTCACGCCATCGGCCACCAGTTGCGGCTCGGCCATCAGGCAGGCACCAAAGGCCCCGCGCTGCACGCGCTCACTGGGGCAGCCGCAGTTGAGGTTGATTTCGTCATAGCCCCACTGCTCACCCAACACGGCGCACTTGGCCAGATCAGCGGCCTCGCTGCCACCGAGTTGCAACGCGATGGGGTGCTCCTCGAGATTGAAGCGCAAATGGCTCGGCACATCACCGTGCAACAGCGCGCCAGTGGTCACCATTTCGGTATAGAGCAAAGCGTGGCGACTGAGCAGGCGGTGGAAGTAGCGGCAATGACGATCCGTCCAGTCCATCATGGGGGCCACAGACACGCGCCAGGGATTGTGCGCAGCGACAGCGGCAGAAGGTGAGGGGATGGAGGACGGCGAAAGCATGAGGCAATTATCTCAGCCCCTCACTTTTCGCCCGTCATGTTCGCCGGAATCACCCACTGATCGAACTGCGCCGCACTTACGTGGCCCGAAGCCATGGCCGCCTCACGCAGGCTGCTGCCCTGCTGATGCGCGGCTTTGGCAATTTCAGCCGCTTTGTCGTAACCGATATGGGGGTTGAGCGCCGTCACCAACATCAAGGAGCTTTGCAGCAGCTCGGCAATGCGTTCGCGGTTGGGGGTGATGCCCACCGCGCAGTGGTCATTGAAGCTCGTCATACCGTCCGCCAGTAGGCGCACGCTTTGCAGAAAATTGTGTGCAATCAGGGGGCGATACACATTGAGCTCGAAATTACCCGACGCGCCGCCGATATTGATGGCCACGTCATTGCCGAACACCTGCGCGCACAGCATGGTGAGCGCCTCGCATTGTGTGGGATTGACTTTGCCCGGCATGATGGAGCTGCCAGGTTCGTTTTCTGGAATCGAAATTTCACCGAGACCGGCGCGCGGGCCCGACGCCAGCCAGCGGATGTCGTTGGCTATTTTCATCAGCGCGACCGCCAGTGTTTTCAGGGCACCATGTGCCGCCACCAATTCGTCGTGCGCGGCGAGGGCGGCGAATTTATTGGCTGCGGTGACGAACGGCAGCATGGTCCGTTGCGCCAGTTCGGCTGCTACGCGCTGACCAAATTCGGCATGGGTGTTGAGCCCCGTGCCGACCGCAGTCCCGCCGACAGCCAACTGATAGATCCATGGCAACGAGGCGCTAATGATCGCTTCAGCATGGTCAAGCTGCGCC
>JANXSU010000055.1 GCA_025356545.1 Comamonadaceae bacterium | reverse complement strand
GGTGATGATGTGCTCACGCGCCCCCCCCAGCCCAAAGGCCACGCGGACAGCTTTGAAGATCATTGCTGCCGTGCTTTGCGCTCAACTGCGGCCCACCGTGATGTCTTTTTCATGCACGGCAATCGGGATTTCTTGCTGGGCAAAGCCTTTGCACAGACCTGCGGGCTCACGCTGCTGGCCGACCCCACGGTGCTGGTGTTTGGCGATCAGCGCTGGCTGCTCAGCCATGGCGATGCCCTGTGCCTAGGCGACACGGAATACCTTGCGTTTCGTGCCCAAGTACGCACACCGACTTGGCAGCGTCATTTCTTATCCAAACCCTTGGATGAGCGCCAAGTCATCGCGAAGAGCCTGCGCGAGCAAAGCGAGCTGCGCAAACGCAGCGGCATGCCTTTTGTGGATGTGGATAGCGAGGCGGCACGTCAGACCTTGCAAGCCGCCGGGGCGCGCACACTCATCCACGGCCACACCCACCAAGCCGCCGATCACGACTTGGGTCAAGGCTTGCGCCGCCTTGTTTTGAGCGACTGGGATGCTGCTGCCACGCCAGCGCGCGCCCAAGTCATGCGTCTTAGTCTCTCAGGCGACCCCTTGCGCGACGCTGAGGTGCGGGTTCAGCGACTGGTCAGCTTAACTTGAGCGTCCCAGCAAAACTTTAAGCACTCTTTGCAATCGCGGGCTGGACTCGTCGTTAAACGGGCTGGCCAGCACCTGTGCAGCATCTTGTCCCCAAGTCTGGGCCGGTGCTGGGTCGTTGCGCCGGGTGAGCAACTGCAACTGCAGGGCGCGGCGCGCGTCCAAGGCGGTGGCCGGTGTGGGCAGTTCAGCAGCCATCTCTAAGCGAAGCAATGCCACGCCTGCATCACCCGACGGAGCGGCAGACAAGGCCTGCGCCCAAGACGTGCGCGTGGCCGCAGTGACGCGGTTGCCCATGTCTTGGGTCGCTGGCAGTTGGGCAGCGTCGCGCTTTTCCCAGGCCGTAATCAGCTGGGTCAATGACGCCCCATGCGCTTGGGCGGAGAGTTTTTTCAGCGCGAACTGCGCATGCTCCAAGGCCTCGCGCTGCGCCCGGAAAGCCGCATCGCCCAAACGTGGCGTGTCTTGCCAAGCCGGACGTGCTGCACCCCGATCAGCAAAACGATCCCCCCCACCTGTCCCCCCATGTCGCCCTGGCGCGCCATCGCGGCCCATACGAGCGTCACGAGGTGCGCCGTCACGCTGACCGGGGCGCGCACCGCGTGCGGGTGGCGCGGGTTCAGATTTTTTCATGCCAGGGCGGTCATCGCCGCGCATGGCCACCACGGGTTTGCGGGGTTTGGGTGCCTCAACGGGTGTTTCAGCCACAGTGGGCGGGATCTCAGGATTGTCAGTTGCTATGGTTTCAGTAGCTTGTTGTGCAGATTCTGATTGGGCTACAGGCGAATTTGACTCCGACACTGGTGCCTTGACAGGCGTTTGTGCCACAACAGGTCGGGCTTGAAAAGCGGCCTCTAGCGCCTGCATGGCCGCCCGAATCACCTGGGCATCACCACCAACATTGGCCGCCTCCAGCGCCTGCGAAGCTTGCAGCACGGCCCGGTCATGTTCACTCATGGCCTGCGAGGCCTTCTCACGCTCGGTCGTTTTGCGGTTGAAGGCCTCATCAATCGGCTTGCGGAAGGCGTCCCAGAGCTTTTGCTCCAGGCGGCGCTCCACGGGCACCGCGTGGGCCTGAGCCTGCCAGCGTTGCTGCAAGGCCTTGACGGCATCCAAGCGCAGCATGGGTGCATCGCCCAGGGCTTGCGCCTCCTGGATCATGGCTTGGCGCTCTTGCAAGCTCTGCTTTTGCACGGCTTCTAGCGGGGCGGCGGCGGCATCAAAAGCAGCCTTCCACTGGGCTTGCAACTCGGCAAAGGCCTTCTCGCCCATGTGGCCCGACTCGCGCCAACGGTCTGCGAACTGGTGCAGGATGCGATTAAAGCCTTTCCAGTCATCGTCCAGCGCTGTAGGGTTGGCCGTGCCCCAGGCTTTGACTTCTTCAATCAGCGCCAGGCGCTGGGCCTTGTTTTGCGCCGCATCGGTCTTGATCTTTTCCAGCCAGGTTTGCACCACTTTGTAGGCTTCGTTGCAGGCCTCGTCAAAGCGCTTCCACAGCGCATGGTTGGGCACGCCGCCTTGGTCGGTCTGCTTCCATTGCTCACGCAGACCGCGCAGCGTATCTTGCATTTTTCTCCCACCCACAGTCTGGCCCGCCGGCCGCTTGAGCAAGCCTTCGGCATGAATCACCAGCGCCTCACGCAGTTGGTCGGCGCTCCAGCGCTGCCAGCCCTCCAGTTCGCCTGCTGCGGCCAGCGCGGCATGGGCTTGGTTTTCGAGCTTGTCATCAATCAAACGGCCGTTGTCTTTAAGAGCGTTGCGCAGGGCTGATGCGGCCCCGGCACTGGCTTTGCCGTGGCCTTGGGCAACTTCTTGCTCTAATTTTAAGAGCGCCTCACGCACATAATCCGTGGCTTTAGCGCGTATTTCAGGGTCAATTTTTGGTTTCTTTGGTGCCGCCTGTGCTTCAGCAGGCACGCCCCGGCTCAGGCGAATCTCATCCGCCCACACGGGCACGGGGGGCAAGGCCAGCGCAGCGTCTGCTGCAGCCGCTTGCGCCTGGATCAAAGCGGTGCTAAACGATTCCCAAACCACCAGCAACTGAGTGCGCGAGGCCTCCAGCAGCGGGGGAAATTTTGCGTCCACGCTGGGCCAGTTGTCATCGGCCTGCAAGGCCAAGGCCTGGGCTTGCCAGTGGGCCACGTCCGCGCGCAAAGACTCGACCACGGTTTGCGCGTCACGCCAAGGCTTGGTGGACAACACCTCGATGCGCTGGGCCAACAAAACCGCCGCCTCACGCTGCACCTGCACCCGGTGTTGCAGGTCTTCAATCACCTTCACGCGGTTGGCCAGCGCCGCTTTGACGGTAGCCAGCGGCTCACGGCTGAGCGGCGCGCCAGCTTTGGCGGCATCACGCTGCCAGGCCATGGCGTCGGCCACATTGAGCCGGGACGTATCGAGCAAGGCCTGCGCCTTGAGTGCCCACTCGGCGCCAATGGCTTCTTGGTCGCGTGAACGCTTGAGCTCATCGAGCTTTTCGCGCAAAGGCTTGGCCGCGCCTTTGTCCTTGACGCTCAACTCCTTGAACACCTCTTGCATGTGTTGAACACTCGGTTCACTGGCCAGCCATTCCCGCACGCGTGCGGCTCGCTCGCCCGAAGTGGGTGCCGAAAATGCTCCTCCGGTCAGGGTGTCCAGAGTTTGGGTGTCATTGCGTTTGGCAGTATCGGTCGGCATCACGGCTCGAGCTCAGTGTTAGTGAGCAGTAAAAATGGAGGATTCGCATTTTCGCCGCCAATTAGGTTTGTTTCACACTTATTCAGCGAAACATCGCATTCATCACGACAAAAGACTAAAAAATGCGAATTTGAGAGCTACCTAAGCACTATTTTCAAGGGCCAAAGCCTTTTTGTCACTTAAATATCAACACCTAGAAAATCAAAAAAAACAAATATCAAACTGATTTGTTATGCTTGACCAGGTATATCAATGCCCTTAAAATCTCCACCGACCTTACAACACAGGGATTACCCTAATCTCGGCCGACCCAGCCGACACGAGAAGAGGACGATTTATATGACAACTTTAAACCGCATAGAACAGGGCTTCAAAACTTTTACCAACGACATCGTTGACGGTTTTTTTGAATTGACCCATAACGGCTTCGCCCTCGTTGGCCTGATCGTGATGTTTCTCAGTCTCACTCTGGTAGCCAAGCCCGAATTGCGCCAATCTGCTGAGCTTAAATTGATCGGCTGGCTGCAAGCACGCCAAGTGGAAAGCAGCGGCTTTGAGGCGGGCACAGATGCCACAGACCGCACCACAGCCATTGACCCTCGCGATCTACCCAAGCAGCAAGCAGCCGTGGCCTACTGGCTCAGCAAAAAATACAGAATTGCCGCAGAACCGCTCAGCGCGCTGGTGGAAGAGGCCTATGAGATCGGCTCTCGCACCAAGCTGGAGCCCACCCTCCTGCTGGCCATCATGGCGGTGGAATCGGGCTTTAACCCTTTTGCCCAAAGCGCTGTCGGTGCCCAGGGCCTGATGCAGATCATGACCCGTGTCCACAGTGATAAGTTCGAGAGCTTTGGCGGTCAGCTCGCCGCGTTTGACCCCATCAGCAACCTGCGTGTTGGTGCAAAAGTGCTGCAAGAATGCATTGCAAGGGCCGGCTCCCTGCAAGCCGGATTGCGCTTTTACGTAGGTGCTGCCAATCAGGAGGATGATGGCGGCTATGTTGCCAAAGTTCTGGCTGAACATACCCGGCTAAACTTGGTGGCTGTAGGTCGCTCCGTTCCAATTCAAGTACCACTCTTGCTTCCCATGTTGGCCCCAGTAAAACCCGACCTAGAAGCCAGCAAAACACCTCTGTTGATCAATTCCTGAACTAATCCATGTACTACCGCAATATTCTTGTTGAACAAACCGATCCTGAAATTTTTGCTGCTATTCAAGCCGAAAATGCCCGCCAGGAACACCACATTGAGCTGATCGCCAGCGAAAACTACGCCTCTCCCGCCGTCATGGCGGCCCAAGGCTCACAACTCACCAACAAATACGCCGAAGGTTACCCCGGCAAGCGCTACTACGGTGGCTGCGAGCATGTAGACGTGGCTGAGCAACTCGCCATTGATCGTGTCAAGGCCATCTTCGGCGCTGATTGCGCCAACGTGCAGCCGCATTGCGGCGCGTCGGCCAATGAAGCCGTCTTTCTCGCCTTCTTGAAGCCCGGCGACACCATCATGGGCATGAGCTTGGCCGAAGGCGGTCACCTCACCCACGGCATGGCCCTCAATATGAGCGGCAAATGGTTCAACGTCGTGTCCTACGGCCTCAACGCCAAAGAAGAGATCGACTACGACGCCATGGAGCGCAAGGCTCATGAGTCCAAACCCAAGCTCATCATCGCCGGTGCTTCGGCCTACAGCCTGCACATCGACTTTGCCCGCTTTGCCAAAGTGGCCAAAGACGTGGGGGCGATCTTCATGGTCGATATGGCCCACTACGCCGGCCTGATTGCCGCTGGCCTATACCCTAACCCGGTGCCACACGCTGACGTGGTGACCTCCACCACCCACAAGAGCCTGCGCGGCCCGCGCGGCGGCATCATCCTGATGAAGTCCGAGTTTGAAAAAGTCATCAACAGCGCCATCTTCCCCGGCCTGCAAGGTGGCCCGCTGATGCACGTCATCGCAGCCAAAGCCGTTGCTTTCAAAGAAGCCATGGCACCCGGCTTCAAAGACTACCAGCAACAGGTGCTAACCAACGCCCGCATCGTGGCCGAAACGCTCACCCAACGCGGCCTGCGCATCGTCAGCGGCGGCACGCAAAGCCACCTCATGCTGGTGGACCTGCGCGCCAAGGGCATCACCGGCAAGGAAGCCGAGGCCGTGCTGGGCGCGGCCCACATGACCATCAATAAAAACGCCATCCCCAATGACCCCGAAAAGCCCATGGTCACCAGCGGCGTGCGCATCGGCACCCCGGCCATGACCACACGCGGCTTCAAAGATGAGGAAGCACGGACCACGGCCAACCTGATTGCTGATGTGCTGGAAAACCCGCGTGATGAGGCCAATATCGCAGCCGTGCGCACCAAGGTCAATGCATTGACCGCACGCTTTCCCGTTTACCGTTAAGCAAATCCTCAGCCTAAACCACCACCCGTTCGGGCTGAGCTTGTCGAAGCCCATTCGAGCCAAAAGTTAATGAAATGCCCGTTTTGTAACCACTCAGAAACCCAGGTCGTCGAGACCCGGATTTCTGAAGACGGGGACTTCATCCGCCGCCGCCGCCGATGCAGCGCCTGCGACAAGCGCTTCACCACCTACGAGCGCCCCGACGTCAACTTCCCCGCCATCGTCAAAAAAGACGGGCGACGCATTGAGTACGAACGCGTCAAACTGCAAGCTTCCATGAACCTGGCGCTGCGCAAGCGCCCCGTCAGCACAGAGCAGATCGACAGCGCGATTGAGCGCATTGAAGAAAAACTACTCAACCTGGGCCTGCGCGAAGTCCCCTCAGCCCGTATTGGCGAGCTGGTCATGCGCGAGTTAAAGAAGCTCGACAAAGTCGCCTACGTGCGCTTTGCCAGCGTGTACCGCAGCTTTGAGGACATTGACGAATTCAAGACCTTGGTGGACGAGGTTCGTCGTTAGATCTTTTTACCGGTTATCAAGCCACTGTCACCGCTGGTCAGGCTAGGCCTACCGATGCTGCGCAATGCGGCATACACTCGAATCCATGCAAAAGCTACGCGGTTTTACCTTAATCGAGGTCTTGGTGACCATCGCGATTGTGGCCATCCTGATTCGACTAGCCGCCCCCTCGTTCAAGAGCATGATCCAGTCCAACACGATGTCCAGCAATGTGAACAGCTTTTTGGCAGATATGCGCTACGCCCGCAGCGAGGCCATTAAGCGAGGTGGCGATGTCATCATGTGTCGCAGTGATGCGCCCGAGGCCGCAAGTCCGGCGTGTGGAGCCGGCTCAGGGCCTGGGGGTAACGGTTGGGTCAGCGGGTGGTTCATCTTTCATGACCTAGACAAGAGCAACACATGGAATAGCGGGGAACCCATCTTGCGGGTTCAAGGACCCATAACCGCCATGGACTCCATTTCGGCCTCCAGCACCACGAACCTAATCAAGTTCAAAGCCACGGGTCGCACCACTATCGGCAATTCTGTCACCCTCCAATTTGGAGGGGGCAATTACGACAATACCGTCCAGCGGGTGGTCTGCATTGGCCCTGGCGGTTACGCCCGGATATCGGGTGACGGTCTTGCTACATGCCCTTAAACCCATGAAATATCGCCCATCCCATCAACTCGGCGCCTCCTTAATCGAGGTGCTGGTCGCCATTTTGATTCTTTCCTTTGGCATGTTGTCGCTGGTCGGCATGTTGTCGTTTTCGGTGCAGTTACCCAAACTGTCGGCTTACCGCTCTGCGGCCTCCAATTTAGCGGCCACTCACGCCGAAAAGGTCAGGGCCAACCCCGACGCTTTTGCCAGCAATCTCTACACCTCATCGCTCAGTTACGACGGCACTTTCGCCACCCTGTCGCTGAGTGACTGCGTCTACCCCAACTGCACCTCTGCCAGCTTGGCTACCATGGACATCGCAGCCACTCGGCAGGACGCTCGCATCCAGCTTCCTGCAGGGGGCATGATCATGAAATGTGGCTCAAGCGCATGCACCAAGACCACGTACGCTGATTTATGGGTGGTGTGGCAGGAACCTACCACCTTTGCAACGCTTGATGCCAATGCCTCAGACAACTGCCCCACGGAGGTCACCGGCACCTACACCAGCCCCAGACCTCGCTGCCTTTATCTCCGGTTCAAGGTGCAATGAGATGCAAACTTCGATGCGCGTTCTTAAACTAAAAAAACCTCACGCCGCTAGCGGCTTTACCCTGATCGAGTTGATGATCTCTATGGTCATCGGCTTGGTGATTGTTGTCGCAGCCATGTCTGCCTATCTAGGGGCCGCAGGTGCCAGCAAGATCTCGGACGCGCAAAGTCGCATGAATGAAGACGGACAGGCTGCACTCAACCTGCTGGCCCATGAAATTCGCATGGCGGGAGCCAATTCGGTACAAACCAGCCGAGATGCAGCCTTCAGTCGCAACCCGGTGTACAGCCCCTACCCGCTTAGCGTGAACACCGCCGCTGGCACTTCAGCAACCTACACAACAACGCCGGGCACGTACACCATTTCGTCGTTCAGCATCCGCGGGTGCGACGGCACATTCACCAATGTGACCGCGACCACCGCCACCAACCTTGATGCCTTAACTTGCAGTGGAACCACCAGCACCTTGCCGGATTCGATTGCCATCAACTACGAGGCTGACAAGTACAACACCACAGTCTCATCCAGTGGTATCGGTACGGACTGCTTGGGCAATGCCGTACCCACCATCAGCGCCACGTATTCAGCGGGCACTGCGACCACGGCCACTTTCGGGGTGGCTGATAACCGGTTTTATATTGGTTACATCGGCAACAACACCTCTCGCCCACCCACGCTTTATTGCAAAGGTAATAGCAACAGTACACAACCCTTGGTTGAAAACATCGAAGATTTGCAGCTCCTCTATGGCACGAGAAGTACAAGCACCACATCAACCACGGCAACCATTGCCGGGTATTTGGCTGCCTCCGATATCACGGCCCTGACCACCGCCCCCAACGATGACGCCACCCGCTGGAGCAAAGTGTTGACTGTGCGTATTTGCGTGGTGGTACGTAGCGAAAACCCGGTGGCCCCAGACGCCGCATCTGCCAGCTACATCAAATGCGACGGAACAAGAGACACCACCAAAACAGACCTCAGGCTGCGTCGGGCCTACAGCACAGTCGTGGTGTTGCGCAATCGCCAAAGCTGATGTCGCAGTCTGTTATTAATCCGCTATTCCCAATGACACGAGCCCCCAGCACCCCTCTGAACGAATCGCCATCTAGGGCATCGCATCACCCTTACCCAGTGCGTGGAGAAAGCGGCGTGGTTCTGATCATTGCGCTGATCTTGCTGGTCGTCATTTCTTTGCTGGCTGTGACCAGCATGCGCAGCGCAGGATCATCTGAAAACATTGCCGGCAACGTGCGCACCACAGAGCTCGCCACACAAGCGGCTGAGATTGCTTTACGCCACTGCGAGTCAGCGGCCATTAAAGTGGTCAAGGTTCTGGGTGGAGATACAACGTCCGCTGAGGCCACTTACAGCGATCAGGGTTTGACCAGTGCACAAATCCTGTGGGCGACCACATCAGTCCAATGGCAAAGCACAGCCACTTGGGACAGCACATCAACCGTCACCTACGTCCTCCCAACCAGCATGGTTGGTGGCACAAGCACCTACAAGCGGCCGCCCGAGTGCATGGTGGAATCACTCACAGGTGTCACCCCCATCAGTACCGGTGCCGCCTTCGTCATCACCGCCCGCGGGTTTGGCCCAGAAGTTGCGGCCGCTGACAACGCCCGATCGCGCCCTCAGGGCACAGAAATATGGCTTCAATCCTCCATTGAAATCCAATGAAAGCAAGCACTATGCTCACAACTAATCGCGCCCTTAAATTACTGATTGGCATCGTTGCGACAAGTCTTCTAATGGTGTCGCAAGCGGTCACCTTGACCCAAACCCCCCTGCTCACCCAATCGGGTTTGGTCAGCCCCAACTTGATGTTAATTTTTGATGACTCTGGTTCAATGAGCGCCCAGATGTTGTACCAATATGGCGGCTCCTCGGGGGGCTATGGTCAGACAGGGCCTGGTGGAACGATTCGCTTGGCCACTTGTCCTAGTTCGCCCTCAATCAACACAACCTGTACCTACAACGCTTTTACGCCCACAGCCCCGGTCAACTACCCCAACTATTCAACAAGTACAAGCTATAGCAACGGTGATATTGTTAGCAGTACCGTTGACCTCAAAAATTACACATGCACACGCTCAAGGGGCTGCCCTGCAACCAGCAGCAACGAACCCAGTGTTGATCCCCAAAACCGATGGGACGTCTACGTTCCGCCCGGACTTAGCACACCCTATTGGGAGGTGTCACCCGATGTCAATCGCCTTTATTACGACCCCCGCGTGCGTTATCGGCTTCGTTTGACCAGTGACTCCATCACAACAGCACCCGCGCCGACGGTTGACCCCAACATCGACTTCTATGTTTACCTCTACCAGAATGCAGGCGTAGCAAGCGTTTGGGGTGGCACGAGTGGAGAGCCCAACCCAACGCTACTTTCAAGCTACCTCACGAGCTACACCCCTGCTGCTGCTTTGCTGGACCCCTCATCCAGCACCACGCAAGGCCGAACTTACCCCACCTGCGTGGGCAAACTGTCGGTGTGCGGGTCGGGCGGCAGCGGCCCCTTTCCCAAGTTCATCAATCGAAGTGATTGCAATGGAGGCGCTGCAGGTGGCAGCTGCTCTTTAGCCGAAGAGCAGTTGAACTATGCAATTTGGAAAAAATTTCACAGCAACCGATTGGATCTGGCAAAAACAGGTCTGGGTTACGCTTTTCAGGATATCTTGGGTACCTTACGGCTGGGTTGGTCTGTTTTCAGCGATCTGGGCACAAATAGTTCTGCTGTGACTGACCTGGGGCCAAGTGGTTCAGGCGTTAGCCTATTTGATCAAACGCGAAAAGACAGCTTCTACACTTGGCTCTATTCACGCACTGCTACATCTGACACACCTACCCGCGAGTCCTTGGTCGCTGTTGGCAAATACTTCTCACGCAGCGACAGCTCTGGCCCTTGGGCAGACACGCCGGACCCTAGCTCTGTGGGTCTTGCCACTTTAGCGACAACCACAACAGACACTACTGCAAAACGTGCAGCGCACGCGTCATGCCGTCGCTCCTATGCTTTGGTCACGACAGACGGCTATTACAACGATAACCCCCCACCGATTTCGCCTGCCGACGCTGACTACACCAGCATTTCAGCCATCACGGGAACGACGCCCGCAGGAGCTGCGCTGACATTCAATTACAACGGCAGAACGCTGCCCTACGCACAGTCGTCATCCAACACGACCTTGGCCGACGTGGCCATGAAGTACTGGATTACCGATCTGCGCACCGACTTGGCCAACAACGTCCCAACATCGACCGTCAACGAATCATTTTGGCAAAACCTGGGGTTTTATGGCGTTGGTTTGGGGATTTTCGGCACCTTGGCGCAAACACCGGCCACACTGGCCAGCCTGACCTCGGGTGCAACCGTCTGGCCCACGCCGCCATCAGGTGGCAATAATTCGACCACCATCGACGACATGTGGCACGCCACCATCAATGCGCGTGGGCGCATGCTGAGCGCTCAAAATGCGGACGCATTGAGCGATGGCGTAGAGGGCATGCTGGCAGAAATTAACCGAATTGAATCCTCACAATCTGGCGTGGCGGCATCCACCTTGAGCTTGACCACCACCACCCGAAAATACACCCCCAACTACACCACGGGCACATGGGTTGGCAACGTGATCGCCTCCAAACTGGAGCCCAAAAGTGGCGCTGAGCTATGTACACAATGGCGTGTCACGGGAGACTGGCTGACTGACCCCTTAATTTCAACTCAGAAGCATTGGTACGTGGGAGGCAAGTGGGATGGAACACCCGATCTACCACCTTGCACAGGTACCCCAAGCTCCTACAGCGGCATTCCCAGCAGTAGCACGCGAAACATCTACGCGTGGAACGGCACTACCTATGGCAATTTCGACTCAAGCAACACCTTCGTCATGACACCTGCCAGCGGAGGCGTGACCCTTGCATCGACAACCCTGATTAATTATTTGCGGGGTGATCAAAGCAACGAGGACATCACAGACGCCAAAGGGATTGTGCTCACCTCCAAGCTGTATCGGTCACGCCCCGTGGTGCTGGGTGACATCGTCAATTCAACACCCACTTTTATTCAGGGTGCGCTGAATATGAATTACGACCTCTTGCCAGCCAATACCTATGGGCAAGCGACCTACAAGGCATTTCTTGCTACCAAAACAGCGCGCACTGAAGGTGTCTTGTTTGCAGGAGCCAACGACGGCATGTTGCACGGATTCCGTGACAGCACAGGGGCTGAGGTTTTTGCGTTCGTACCGCGCGCCGCTATGCCAAAAATGAACCAGCTCGCCAGCAGAAGCTACAACCATCAGTACTACGTGGATGGCACAACGATAGAGGTTGATGCCTGCTTGGGTGGCGGCAGCGCTTGCACCACATGGACCAACCTGCTCCTGGGAACCGGCGGGGCTGGCTCCAAAACGATCTATGCGCTTGACGTGACCAACCCGATGAGCATGTCCGCATCCAGCGTGAAATGGGAAATCACCCCGACATCCATCTCAACGGGGTCCGGAATCACGACTACCACGAGTTACGCGAACCTGGGCAATGTGTTGACCGATGTCCAGACCGGTTTGACCACTGGCGGTCAATGGGTTGCTGTGTTTGGCAATGGCTACACGGGTGCCGATGGCAAAGCTCACCTGTACATCGCAGATCTCGCCTCCGGCGCATTGATTCAGGACATTCCCGTAGGTACAGCCAGCGGCAACGGCTTGGGTGGAGTGAGGCTGCTGCGCGATGCTAACCAGCGCATTATTACGGCCTATGCAGGCGACTTGAACGGCAGCCTGTGGAAGTTTGACTTGTCCGCGACGAGTCCCTCCAGCTGGGCGGTGGGTATCAGCGGCAACCCCCTCTATAAAACAGCAACGACCCCAGTCAAGCCGATTACGGCAACACCCGCTGTGGTTGCCCATCCACTGAACGGAAATGTGGTCGTCTTCGGCACTGGAAAACTGTTTGAATCTGGAACCACGGACGTCTCCAACACAGACGTCCAATCAGTCTATGGGGTTTGGGATAGCGTGACACCTCCCGCTGCAACCCAGATTGACAAAACCAGCCTGGTGCAACAAACCATTTCAGCCGTCATTTCTGGGACAACCGTCATTACCAACATCGACTTGTCCACGTCAACGGTAGCACTCAATTACTATGCCGTTTCCAAGAACCCCATCAACTGGACCACGACAAGTTCGACCCCACGCGGTTGGTACATTGACCTGCCCAACACGGGGCAACGTGTAATCTATCCCATTGAGGCATTGGTTGGAACATATGCCTCTGTGGACACCGTATCGCCCTCCAATGTGTCCGTCAATCCATGTTTGGCGTCGGGTACTGGAAAAGCCTGGAACTACGTCATTGATATGGTGACTGGCGGCGGGCCAGCAGAAGCCATATTTTCAAACAATGGCGGAATCAATACCAGTACGCTGGTCAACGGCTATGAAAATTCTGCAGACGGCAGAACCCGATACATCAAAAATGACGCCCTATCGACACCCGCCAATACGGTTTTTACGCCCTTGAGTACTCAGCAACTGCCTACCTTTCAAATTTCCTGCAAGCTAACGAACAACTGCGCCAGCACAACGACCGTCAAGCGGGTATGGCGACAGTTGTACATGCGATAGCATGACAAGCCTAATTCTTGGAGTTTTTTCATGCGCTTATTAACCAAAGTCACGGGTCGAAACGCCTCCAAAGGTTTTACCTTGATTGAACTCATGATCACGGTCGCCATTGTGGGCGTGCTGGCGGGTATCGCTCTACCCTCTTACAACGCCTCCGTTGCCCGCGCTAAGCGAGCAGATGCGCGCACTCAGCTCATGCAAGCCGGGCAGTTCATGCAACGGTTTTACGCGGCCAATGACCAATACCTTCAAGACCGCAGCGGCAATAGCGTGCTGGGTTCCGGTGTGGGTATGCCTAGTACTTTGAGAGTATCACCCGCTGACGGCACCGCGCTTTATCAACTCAACACCAGCATCACCACCGCAGGCAATTACACGGCAACAGTCACAACCACGGGCTATACCCTTTACATGGCCCCCATTTCAGGTGGTTCGATGGCCTCAGATCCGTGTGGCATGTTTACGCTAACGTCAGCAGGCGTACGAGGCGTCACGGGCAGCAAGTCCCGCGATGAGTGTTGGAAATAATTGCATCTAAAAACCATGGTCGATACAGTGCGCCTAATGGCGCTTGCCATGGAGTTGGCAGCTCGCAGTTTGCTGTTGACCGCCCCTAACCCTCGCGTGGGATGTGTCATTGCAGACGAGCATGGGCAAATCCTCGGGCAAGGTCACACCCAAAAGGCAGGTGGCCCGCATGCTGAGCTTGCCGCCTTGCAAGACGCTCTCAAACAAGGACATAAGGTGCAAGGTGCCACGGCTTATGTGACTTTGGAACCTTGCTCACATCAAGGCCGTACTGGCCCATGCTGCGATGCGCTCATTTCAGCAGGCATTAAAAAAGTAGTCGCCTCCATTGAGGATCCCAACCCCCTGGTGTCAGGTCAGGGGTTTGATCGTTTACGAGCAGCGGGGGTTGAAGTCGAAATTGGTTTGGGCGCAACAGCGTCTCGTGAATTGAACATTGGTTTTTTCAGCCGAATGATCCGAAAAGCCCCCTGGGTTCGGATGAAGATAGCCGCATCTCTGGATGGAAAAACAGCACTGGACAATGGAAGCAGTCAGTGGATTACCGCTGAAATGGCCCGTGCCGATGGCCACGCGTGGCGTGCCCGCGCCTGCGCTGTGCTCACCGGCATAGGCACGGTGCTTCAAGACAACCCGCGTTTGGATGTGCGCCTGGTCAACACGGAGCGTCAGCCCGACTTGGTGGTTGTGGATAGTCAAATGGAAACACCACTGGATGCTCATCTTTTTATAGCGGGCCGTGCATGCTACATCTACACTTCAGCCGTAAATGATATAAAAAAAGAAGCACTGCAAGCCAGAGGTGCAACCGTCATCACCCTGCCTGGGGCACACGGTAAGGTGGATCTGGTCGCCATGCTGCGAGACCTGGCTAGGCGCGGCATCAACGAACTGCATATCGAGGCAGGCGAAAAGCTCAATGGCTCACTGATTCGTGAAGATTTGGTTGATGAGTTTGTGATGTATTTGGCACCTAAGCTCATGGGTCAAGGCCGTGGCATGGCGAGTTTCGGTCCCTTCAGCGATCTTTCACAAGCAATTCCCCTGGACTTTATGTCCTGCGATCGACTGGGGCCCGACTTGCGCGTTGTAGCTCGTGTCAGCCAGCGCGATCTTTTTTAGATGAAATCCGATCGAACCGTCTGGCTACTCGCTCTCATGATGGGGCTGCTGCCCGCTCTGGGTTCACACACAGAAGAATTGCTACAGGATACCCTGAAGTCCATCCTGGTGTCATTTTTCGTATTAGTTAGCGCCTTGGTTTACCTCTGGAACCTGCGAAAAATAAGCGCAACCGGATCAAGGATCCAACTTCACGGTCTACTTGCGCTCCCGCTGGCGCTGATGGTCTATGCACTTGGCAGCATGGCTTGGTCACACACGTTTCTGGCTGGGGTGGAGGCGATTCGATGGTTCATATTCAGTTTGCTTGTATTTACAGGCATCAACTGCTTCACCGCAGCCAAGCTTACACCACTGGCCTGGGGCATTCATTTGGGGGCAGTCATCTCATCGATGTGGACTGCATTGCAGTTTTGGGTGGATTTCTCTTTCTTTGCACAAGGTCCAAACCCGGCTTCAACCTTTGTTAATCGTAATTTTTTTGGTGAATTCCTAGTTTGTACTCTGCCTTTTTCTGTGCTTCTTTTAACGCGAATCAAAGATAAGACTTCCGTCATATTGCTCACTTTTTCACTGGCATTCAATGTAGTGGCATTGATGATGACGGGCACCCGTTCTGCGTTGGTCGGCCTGATTGCTTTGGGGGTACTGATCCCCATCATTCTTTTCTTTTATAGCAAACAGGTCGTTTCGAAGGGATGGCGTGCGCCACAGCTTGCAGGTCTGGTGGCTGTTTTTGTGTCTGGCGTTTTATTGCTTGGATCCATCCAGACAAACAACCCCAAAATGCTCAATGAAAGTGGCCGAATCAATGCGCTAGAGAGAGCCATGAGTCGAACGCTCTCGATAACAAAATCAAGTGAATACAGCGAAGGGTCTTTTTCAATCCGTGCCGTGATGTGGAAGGCCACTGGGCGCATGATCCAAGCCAATCCGCTTGCAGGCGTTGGCGCTGGAGCTTGGGAGGTACATACACCGATCTACCAGAACGCTGTAGGTCAACTTGAGACCGACTATTACGCCCACAACGAAATACTACAACTACTGGCCGAATACGGACTTGTGGGATGGTTATTTTTGATTGCACTTCTTGGCTACTTGGCAAGGGCTGCCTATGCAACTTGGTCAAACAAGTCTGCTTTAGGGCAACAAGAGGCCCTTTTGCGAGCCTTGACCTTGTCCAGTTTGCTGGTGCTTTTATTGGTAAGTAACGCAGGATTTCCTTGGCGCATGGCAACCACAGGTGCCTTATTCGCCATCAGCCTTGCAATTTTGGGGGCGTCGGATATTCGGCTAGGTGTTTTAGACGGCATCTTGGCAAGCACATCGGCTTGGAAGATTCGTTATCTCACCTGGTCAATGATGGTCTTGACTATTTGCACAGTTCTGGCCGTCTACATTGCGCAGCAAGCCATCGAATGCGAAAGCAAGATTATCAGGGCGGTCAAGATTGCAATAACCATCTCCCAATCTGGCTATCCCAAAGACCCTCGGTGGGACAATCTTAAATCTGAAATGATCACACTGCTGCGCGAAGGTGTTGCCATCAACCCGCACTACAGAAAACTGACTCCGATTGTTGCGGACTCACTAGCCAGTTGGGGCGATTGGAAAAATGCCACCTGGATATGGGAGTCCGTACTGGAATCCAGACCCTACGTTGTCGCACTGCTGGCCAACGTGACCCGTGGTCAGATTCAAGCGCTAAATTTCCCCAAAGCCGAAGAAAACCTAAACCGGGCTATGGCATTGCAACCCTCATCTCCTGTCTTGGCAACGCTTCAAGTCATTCTATGGACTCGAAACGGCAAAGAAAAAGAAGCAATGATCGAAGCCAAAGAACTGGTTAAAACCGGAATAATTGACCCTGATTTACTTCGTACCGCCTACTTTTTGGGCATGCGTAATCAAGACCCTGAACTTGCCATCATGGCGCTCAAACAGCGAATAAAAACTTGGCCAAATCAGGCCGTAGATGGCTGGCTTAAACTAGGACATATCTATGCAGCAGCCGAGTCGAAAAACGACGAACTCGCCGTTGAAAGTTACCGTTCTGCATTTGATGCGGCCGAGCCACAAAACCGAGTTGCCGTTCTGGCAATGATTCCCACGAAGTACCGTGACAAAGTCATACTGCATAGGCAGTAAAAGCATTTTTTACGACACTAAAAGTGTCCAAACCATATCCTGCGAAAATATCATTATGTTCACCGGAATCATCACCGGCGTGGGGCGCATCGTCGCCAGTCACGACCTGGGTAGCTCATCTCATCACGGCAAGCGCCTCACCATCGCGTGCCCACCCGCCTTCATCGACGACGTAGGGCTGGGCGACAGCATTGCGCTCAATGGCGCGTGCATGACCGTCACCAGGCTCATACCCGGACAACAGCAGTTCACCATCGACATCTCTGCCGAGTCGCTAGACAAAACCACGGGGTTGGCTGAGGGCTGCAAAGTCAACCTCGAAAAAGCACTGCGCGCGCATGACCGCCTGGGCGGCCACATCGTCTCCGGCCATGTGGACGGTATCGGGCAGGTTAACCACTTTGCTCCGGTGGGTGAAAGCTGGGAGCTGCGCGTGCAAGTGCCGCCTGAGCTGGCCCGATACCTGGCCTACAAGGGCTCCATCACCGTTAACGGCGTGAGCTTGACCGTCAACCGCGTGGTGGACAACGCCGACATTCCGTCCAGCGGCTGCGAAATCAGCATCAACCTGATTCCCCACACCGTGCAAACCACGGCACTGGGCGAACTGCACGCGGGTGCAGGTGTGAACCTTGAAATTGACACCGTCGCGCGGTACGTTGAGCGTATGCTTTCGACGGCTCAAGGCGGCTCACAACCGTTATGAATCAACAAGTTACGCGAAATCATCTGACTCACGACGGCGCTTAACGGCTATAGAAATACCGTTGAATCAACGGTAAAATAGACGGTATTTTCAGACACTCAAGAAAAATACCGTTATGGCCCTCACAGACTTAAAAATCCAGTCCATCAAAGGCGCTGATAAGCCGCAAAAAATTGCCGATGCTGAAGGCATGTACCTTTTCGTATCCGCGTCCGGCTCCAAAGCATGGCGCTTCGACTACGGCTATGGTGGCAAGCGGTTTACATACACGATAGGCAAGTACCCGCAAGTTGGTCTAGCCGCCGCCCGTGCCAAACGAGCGGAACTCAAAGCGAAGCTTCTCAGTGGGCTCAATCCCGCCATCGAAAAGCGAACGCAAAAAGTTCTTGCTCGATCAAGCGTCACGGACACATTCGAGTCCATTGCAGACGATTGGTACACAACCAAATACGCCAACCGCTCTGAGTCTTGGAGGGTATCCAACAAGCTGTATCTGAGCCGAGACTTGAACCCCAAAATCGGCAACCTCCCGATTCAAGATGTGTCAGGGCCTATTTTGAGGGCCGTGCTCGAACAGTGCGCAGAAAAGCATGGTTTGAAAACAGCAGATCGGGTTCGCCAAACCGCCTTGCAAGTTTTTGAGCACGGTATTCTTACATTCAAGACAAAAGAGAACCCAGCAAAACTACTGAGGGGTTGGAAAGAAATTCCACCTCGCAAGAACCGCCCCCACCTTCCTGAACATCAAGTCACTAACTTGATTGAAGCAATGGATGCATATCCGGGATACCTGACGACCAAGCTTGCGGCAAAAATGCTGCTATTGACTTTCGTTCGGAAGACCGAAGTCACCGAAGCTAGATGGGAAGAAGTTGATATGGTCAGCGCAACTTGGACGATTCCTGCCGAACGCATGAAGATGAAAGACCCGCATATCGTCCCGCTGTCAAAACAAGCCCTGGAAATGCTGGAGATATTGCGAACCAACTCTCATGGCTCTGAGTATGTATTCCCCAAAAGTAGCACCTTGCTGAAACCAATCAGCAGAACCGCCCTGAACAATATGTTCTCCAAAATGGATGAGGGAAAATACAAGGGACAATTTTCACCACACGGTATCCGCTCAACCGCCAGTACTTGGGCGAATGGCGATGGCCGGTTTCGAGGTGATGTTGTTGAGCGCCAGCTTGCTCATGCCGAACGCAATCAAATACGAGGTGATTACAACCATGCCCAGTACCTGCCGGAGCGCCGCCAACTCATGCAAGCGTGGGCAGACTTCTTGTTTCCAATAGTGCAAGAGGCAGCATGACCATGCCTACAAAACAAGTCAAAATTAAAAAAGGCAATCGCCCCAATGGTTTGTCGCTTGACCGATACAAGGGGCATGAAACTTGGTCATATCGCCGTTGGGCATGGGAGTTCCTACGGCGTGACGACGACTTCATTAGGGCTTGCGCAGCGGTTGACCGCAATGAGCGAACCGAGCCCGAGGTTGCAAAAGAATTTCACCTGTCGAAGTTCAAGCATTGCAATATGGGCTTCAAGTCGAAAAAAAGCCCTGCCCCCACCTATACCGTTGAAACCATCAAAAAATGGGCAAGACTCAAGCGCAGTGAAACGAAAGAGCCTCAAGTTCGATTAAAAGCTGAACTCAAATCGGGTCAGGTTTTGCTTCGGTTTGATTTGAATCAGGAATTTATTGTTGGGGGCAGCTTGGATGCTCAATTGCGAGCCGCTAAATCCACCTTAAAAGAAGCACTTGCGACCTACGCAGAAGCAACCCAAAAGAAGCCCGCACCGAAAAAGAAACCAGAGCGTAAGAGTTTTCTTGAGCTTCTACGCCGCCTTGACGCAGTGGCCGGAAACGATGTCGGTGTACAAGGACTAGCCGCACTACAACCCGACGATTTTTTAGAACTCGAATCCGATGAGAGGAGCACAAAAGTAGACTCCCTCATGCGGACACCGCGCAAGTATGCCAAGCGCGTTTTTCTTAGCCTGGCAATTCACACAAACCAGTGACGAAGCACCCCTCTACAGCAAGCTCGGTATCTTGCGCCGCATAACTGGTCTGATGTATTTGCAAAAAGTGGTCATGCTGCGGTGACCAGTGACCTCCATGATCTGGTGCGGCAACAGGGTATCGACAGCCGTCGAAACGTACCCAGCTCGTAAGCTATGCGCTGACGTGACGGCCACTGTTGGCAGACGTTCGGCCATCCACACCGCCAAAAGAAAACCCAGCGGTTTAAAGGCTGGGTCTAAACAAGCTTGATGCCTGCCGCATCAGGGAGGTGAATGCGGGGACTACTTAAAGCCCACGCGGATTTTAACCTTACAGCAATGCAGCCTGAGAGTTGGCATCGGCGGCTTCACCACCAACGGGTTCGGCATCAAATTCAGATGTTGGCATCTCCGTTAGCAAATCGCAGGCTGTCCCAGTTGTCGCACTCAGCCATTTATGCCAAGCATGGGGCGGCACGACCACAAGACTGCGCCGCTCGTCTCCCGGTCTGTGAAATCTGCCCATGACCGGATGACCGTCCGCATTGATGGTCAGCATGGAAAACGATTCGACTATCTCACCAGTGGCGCGGTCTGTCCAACTGTCCCATATGGCGGCGACGGTAAACGGCTCATTGTCTTGCCTATGAATACTCCAGCGCACGGCCTTGCCGGTCTCCCAGCACGGCTCAAAGAACCGCGTCATGGGCACAAGACAAAACTGGCGCTGTCGCCATGCCGTCCGGTAACTGGGCTTTTCTGCCACCGTTTCTGACCTGGCGTTGTACGTGCGCCGCCCAATGGTGCGGTCTTTCGACCAACTGGGGATTAGGCCAAATGCGGCCATATCAACCTGCAACGCATCGGAATTTGCCCGAATGATCGGCGCGACGTAACCGGGAAAAGCTTCGGGCGGGTACTGTTGTTCG
>JANXSU010000046.1 GCA_025356545.1 Comamonadaceae bacterium | reverse complement strand
GTCGTTCTGCGCTGGCTTGGCTGCTGTGGCCACTCTCCCTTCTGATGGGCTTTTTGGTGCGGCTCCGCCAGGGTCTGTACATGACAGGCTTTCTCCAACGCCATCGGGTTGCGGTGCCGGTCATCGTGGTGGGCAATGTGGTGGCAGGCGGTGCAGGCAAGACGCCGGTGGTGATGGCCGTGGTGCAGCATTTGCAGGCACGCGGTCTGCGGCCCGGCGTGATCTCACGCGGCTACGGGCGGCGCACGCAGGACTGCCGCGAAGCCCGTGCAGACAGTCCGGCGCACGACGTCGGTGATGAGCCCGCGCTGATCAAGCGTGCGACTACAGCCCCCGTGTTTGTGGCCCGCCGACGGAGTGACGCCGCGCTGGCCCTGCTGGCTCAGCACCCCAACATCGACGTACTGGTCTGTGACGACGGCCTGCAGCACTACGCGCTGGCGCGTGATATTGAGGTCTGCGTGTTCGATGATCGGGGCGTGGGCAATGGCTTTTTGCTGCCTGCTGGCCCACTGCGCGAGCCCTGGCCGCGCGGAGTCGATCTGGTGCTGCACACGGGTGCACGCCCGGCCTTCACCGGCTTCACGTCAAGCCGTGCGCTGGCCCCCTATGCCTTGCGCGCCGACGGCAGCCGGGTTGAGCTTGCCGCTTTGGTCAAATCAAACCAAGCCCTGCTAGCCTTGGCCGCCATTGCCCAACCTCAGGCTTTTTTCACGATGCTTGAAGCGCAGGGACTGGTGCTTGAGCAAACCCAAGCGCTCCCCGATCACTATGATTTTGATAGCTGGTTACGCCCATCAAATAAGGATTACACGCTGATTTGCACAGAAAAAGACGCGGTCAAACTGTGGAAAAAACACCCCGACACACTGGCTGTGCCGTTGGTGTTCACGCCTGAACCCGCCTTTCTGGCCGCGCTTGATGCCTTGCTCGATACCCTCCTCGATGCAACACAAAACACGGCGCTATCATCCACGCATGGACACACGACTTCTTGAACTGCTGGTCTGCCCCGTCACCAAAGGGCCGCTCACCTATGACCGCGAAAAACAGGAACTGATCTCGCACAGCGCGCGCCTGGCCTACCCGGTGCGCGACGGCATCCCCATCCTGCTGGAGAACGAAGCACGCACCCTCACGGACGAGGAACTCGGCCTGTGAATCTACCCACGCCCTCAGACGCGGTACTCGGGCTGTGAGCTTCACCGTCCTCATCCCCGCCCGGCTGGCCTCCACCCGGCTGCCCGACAAACCCCTGGCCGACATCGGCGGCCTGCCCATGATCGTGCGGGTCGCGCAGCGCGTGCAAAGCGGCGTGCCAGCCGCCACCCGAATCGTCGTCGCAGCCGACAGCGAACGCATCACCGCTGCCTGCGCCCAGCATGGCGTGCAGGCGCTTTTGACACGCACAGACCACCCCAGTGGCAGCGACCGCTTGGCCGAAGCCTGCGACCTGCTGCAACTGCGCGACGACGAAATCGTGGTCAATGTGCAGGGCGATGAGCCCCTGATTGACCCCACCCTGGTCATGGCCGTGGCCGACTTGCTGCGCCAGCGTCCCGAAGCCAGCATGAGCACAGCCGCCCACCCCATCACCGAGTTGGCCGAGTTTCACAACCCCAACGTGGTCAAAGTCGTACTCGATGCTCGCGCGCTGGCCCTGTACTTCAGCCGCTCACCCATTCCCTACCCGCGTGACGCCGCCAACGCACTGCCCAGCCCGCCGCCCTTGCGCCACATCGGTATTTACGGCTACCGGGCCGGTTTTTTGCGCCAATTCCCTAAGCTGTCCCAAGCCCCGATGGAAGTGACCGAGGCACTAGAGCAATTGCGTGCGATGTGGCATGGTCACCGCATCGCAGTGCATGTGACCCAAGATGCGCCCGGCCCAGGCGTGGACACGCCTCAAGACTTAGAGCGCGTGCGTCAGTTGATGGCAAGCCGGGCGTGATATTCTCCACGCGCATAAACTGATAAACACGGCACTGTAGTGCTGCCGAGTCCATCAACAGATAACAAACGACTCAAGGAAACCCATGAAACTGATTTTGCTGGGCGCACCCGGTG
>JANXSU010000140.1 GCA_025356545.1 Comamonadaceae bacterium | reverse complement strand
AACTCGATCGTGATCTTGCGCTTGAAGGCGTATTTTCCAGTCAGGGCCAGGCCTTTGAACAACTCCACCAGCAGGAAGCTGGAGAAAAAGTCCTTGAGCGAAAAAGGAGGTGAAGCAAGTGTTGACATGACGGACTCGTTTACTTCCAGATATTGAAGGAGGTCTGCATCCAGGCCCCTACGACCAGCAACCACACCAGCGTGACGGGGATGAAAATCTTCCAGCCCAAACGCATGATCTGGTCATAGCGAAAACGTGGAAAGGTAGCGCGCACCCAAAGGAACAGACTGACCACCGCGAATGTTTTCAGACCCAGCCAAATCCAACCTGGAATCCAGTTGAAGAAGGCGCTGTCAATCGGTGACAGCCAGCCGCCCAGGAACATGATGGCTGCCAAAATCGACACCAGCCACATGTTGGCGTACTCGGCCAAGAAGAACATGGCGAAAGACATACCGGAGTACTCCACCATGTGACCGGCCACAATTTCGGACTCACCCTCAACGACGTCAAACGGGTGGCGATTGGTCTCGGCAATGCCAGAGATCACATAGACCACAAAGATCGGCAACAGGGGCAACCAATTCCAAGAGAGGAAGTTCATGCCCATGGCCGCGAAGTAGCCCTTGCCCTGCCCGGTCACGATGTCACTCATGTTCATGCTGGCCGACACCATCAGAACCACCACCAGGCAAAAACCCATGGCGATCTCGTAGCTGACCATTTGCGCCGAGGCGCGCAAGGCACCGAGGAAGGCGTACTTGGAGTTGGACGCCCAACCCGCAATGATCACACCGTAAACCTCCATTGAGGTGATGGCCATGATGAAGAGCAAACCGGCATTAACATTGGCCAGCGCCACATCAGGGCCAAAAGGCACAACCGCCCAAGCCGCCATAGCGGGCATGATGGTCATGATGGGGCCCAAGAAGAACAAGCCCTTGCTAGCCGCTGAAGGCAAGATGATCTCTTTGGACAGCAACTTGAGCGCATCGGCAATCGGCTGCAAAAGTCCAAACGGCCCCACCCGATTCGGGCCCTTACGCACCTGCATCCAGCCGATGAGTTTGCGCTCCCAAAGGGTCAGGTAAGCCACAGCGCCCATCAAGGGCAGCACGATCACCACGATCTTGATCAGAATCCAAAGCGTCGGCCAAACCATGCCTGACCACCAAACTGCGTTGATCAGCCCTTGGCCGAAGTTGAAGATGGCATCAATCATGCGGCCACTCCTTGTTCAGCCTGCCGTGCATCGGAGGTGAGTTGCAATGAAGGCGCACGGCGCACGGAGCCGTCCAACGCATAGATGGCTGCCACACAAGGCACAGTTGACGTAACTGTCACATTGATGGCTGCTGATGTCGCATTGCTCAGTAGCTCAGCAGGCACTTGGGTGAGTTCACCCGGCTGCGCACCCAAGACTTGTTGAAGCACGTCTTGCGATGAATCAAACGCCAGATCTGGCACACCCAGCAGATCGGCCAGCACGCGCAAGACCTTCCAGGCCGGACGCGTCTCGCCCAGCGGTTTGACAACGGCGTGAAAGCTCTGGATGCGGCCTTCGGCATTCACGAACGTGCCCGAGGTTTCGGTGAATGGTGAGATCGGCAAGAGCACATCGCAAAAAGCCATATTGGCTTTGAAGGGACTCAAACTCACCACCATTTCGGCGCGACCCAAGGCTTGCACGGCCTGCGCACCCAAGGCAGAATCAAACTCGGGTTCAGTATTGAGCAAGACAGCGGCTTTAAGCGAACCGGACAGCATCTGAGCGGCATTCAAACCGCCCTGCCCTGGCGTGGCACCCACCCACTGTGCGCCCACGGTGTTAGCGGCTTCGGTCAGGTAACCCACGCTGGCACCGGTCTGCTCGCCCAGCCAGTTGGCTAGGGCCAGCAGACTTGAGGCCTGGGCGTGATGTGCGGCGGCATTGCCCAGCAGAATGGCTTTTCGTTCGCCGCTGAGTAGTGAATTGGCGATGACGACTGCTTGCGCGCTGGCCGTTGCGGCCACGGGGGCAGCAACGCCTTTTTTATCGGCCACGGCTGCGGCTACTTCGGCGAGCAATTCCGCCCATTGACCTGGCACAGCCAGCAGCGTGTTAGCGACCGGCATGGCCCAAGCCTCAGTACCTGAAAACTCAGCAGAAGAATTAATCGTATTGACCAGCCCACCCTTGCGCACGGCTTGGCGAATACGCTGGGCAAAGAGTGGATGGTCTTTGCGCAGGTTGGAGCCAACGACCAACACGCGCTGCACGTTGGAGAGTGAAGCGATAGAAGTGCCCAACCAGCGAACGCTGCTTGTGCTTTCAAACTCGGCATTGCGCAAGCGGTAATCAATATTGGCAGAGCCCAGGCCTTTCATAAGTCCAGCAGCCAAGTACAGCTCTTCGAGCGTGCTGTGCGGGCTTACCAAAGTGCCAATGCTGGCCGCACCATGGTTAGCCTTGATCTGGTTCAAACCATTGGCCACGTACTCCAGCGCGGTCTGCCAGTCCACAGTTTTCCATTCGGAATCCTGCTTGATCATCGGGCTGGTCAGACGCTCTGGGCCGTTAAGCGCTTCGTAAGAGAAGCGATCACGGTCGGCGATCCAGCATTCGTTGACGGCTTCGTTCTCAAACGGCACAACGCGCATGACCTTGTTGTTTTTGACCTGAACAATCAGGTTAGCCCCGGTGGAATCATGTGGGCTCACCGATTTACGGCGGCTCAACTCCCAAGTGCGGGCGCTGTAGCGGAAAGGCTTGCTGGTCAGCGCGCCGACCGGGCAGATGTCGATCATGTTGCCGGACAACTCAGAATCCACCGCCGCACCGACAAAGGTTTCGATCTCAGCGTGTTCACCGCGGTGCGACATGCCCAGCTCCATGATGCCAGCGACCTCTTGGCCGAAGCGCACGCAACGGGTGCAATGGATGCAGCGGCTCATCTCCTCCATGGAGACTAGCGGGCCGATGTCTTTGTGGAAGACGACGCGTTTTTCTTCCTCGTAGCGCGACGAGGAGCCGCCATAACCGACGGCCAAGTCTTGCAACTGGCACTCGCCGCCCTGGTCGCAAATAGGGCAATCCAGCGGGTGGTTGATAAGCAAGAAC
>JANXSU010000016.1 GCA_025356545.1 Comamonadaceae bacterium | reverse complement strand
GCGCGCCACCTTGGAGGCAGACGTGCGTGAGGGATTATTGAAAGAGCAGTTCTTGCTTCATTACCAGGTGCAAGTCAATGCCAGAGGTGAGCCCGTGGGCAGCGAAGCTTTGGTGCGCTGGCAGCACCCCAAGCGCGGTCTTTTGCTGCCCGCCGAATTCATTGTCTTGGCCGAGGAAACCGGGCTGATTGTGCCCCTGGGTAACTGGGTGCTGCAAGCCGCCTGCCATCAATTGGCGGCCTGGGCTGATCAAGCGCAAACCGCGCACCTGGTGTTGGGCGTCAACATCAGCGCACGCCAATTTCGCCAGCCCGATTTTGTGGCGATGGTGTTCCAAGCGTTAGATGAGTCAGGGGCGAACGCGCAGCGACTCAAACTGGAGGTGACCGAGAGTTTGCTACTCGATGATGTGGAGGCCCTCATCACCAAAATGAACACGCTTAAATCTCGAGGGGTACGGTTTTCTCTGGACGACTTTGGTACCGGTTATTGCTCTTTGTCTTACCTAAAACAGCTGCCTTTCGATGAGGTCAAAATTGACCAATCTTTTGTGCAAGATATCTGTACCGATGGGAGCGATGCAGCCATTGTTAGCACCATCGTGACGCTGGCTCGTAGCATGGGGCTGGATGTGATCGCTGAAGGCGTGCAAACCGAAGCACAGCGAAGCTTCCTGGTGCAACAAGGCTGCCAGCACTACCAGGGATTTTTATTTGGAAAACCTGTGCCAGCCGATGTGTTTGTTCAGTCCCTGGCAGCATTGAAGCAAAACGAGTGGCAGCCATCGGCCCCGCAAGCTCTCAGCTGAGTGTCAGCACCACTGGGGCGTGATCGCTGGGGCGCTCG
Source organism: Comamonadaceae bacterium (assembly GCA_025356545.1). GTDB lineage: Bacteria > Pseudomonadota > Gammaproteobacteria > Burkholderiales > Burkholderiaceae_C > CANCDA01. Next base: position 26,943 of record JANXSU010000016.1, on the reverse strand, counting down.
TTTTTGCGGGGTGTCTTGTCAATGGTGCAAGACAGCACCTGCGCCCTGAGCGCATCACTCACCAAGATGTGGTCAATGCGCAGACCGCGATTACGGCGAAAGCCGCCGTCGCGGTAGTCCCACCAAGAAAAGCTCTTGGCAGCTTGCTCAAACATCCGAAACGAGTCTGTCAAGCCCAGCGCCACGAGCGCACGCAGGTGGTAGCGTTCTTCCTCGGTGCAGTGGATGGTGTCTCTCAAGCCCACCGGGTCCCACACATCGGCGTCGTCAAACGTGATGTTGTAGTCACCCATGAGGACCAGCTTGGGATGCTTGAGAAGCTCGTCACGCAGCCACAGGCGCAGTCCCTTAAGCCAGTTCATTTTGTAGTCGAATTTATCAGAGCCGGGCTCTTGTCCGTTGGGAAAATAAGCCCCCACCACGCGCACGCCTGCGACCGTGCCCGTGATGACGCGCGCCATCTCGTCGTCAAAACCGGGGATGTTGCGCACTACGTCTGTTGCGGGTGTGCGAGAGAGCAGGGCCACGCCGTTGTAGGTCTTCTGGCCAAAGCACTGGGTCGAATAGCCGGCCTGGGTCAGGGCCTCAAACGGGAACTTGTCGTCAGTGAGTTTGAGTTCTTGTAGCGCCAGCACATCGACCGGGTTGGCGCTGAGCCAGTCCAGCACCTGGGGCAGACGCACGGTCAAAGAGTTGACGTTCCAGGTGGCAAGTTTCATGTGATTTAAGCCTCTATCCCTTTAAAAACAAGCGTAAGAAGCTATTAAATATGTAGCGCCGCCAGTAGGCCAACGATCACACCCAGGCCACCAGCACCAAACATGGCGTACTCCAGCCACTTTTTCTTGGTCAATAGGGAAATGGCCGCCAGTGCGATGCAGACCTGTAGCACGGTGGTGGCCTGGGCCCAGCGGTGGTGCTGGTGCATTTGTGCGTCGCTTTGCTGATCCCAAGCGGTGGCCTCGGCCTCCAGTTTTTCAGCACCGAGTTTGATTTCGTTCTTTTCCTTCTCGTAACGGTCAATCTTGGCTTGGTACTTGCCCTTTTCCTCTTCACGGGGAGTCAGGTCGCGTGAGACTTCGGCCAGCGATTGTTTGGTGCTTTTGGACTGGAAGTAATTCCACTGGTTGGAGGCTTCGGTTTTCTTGATGGCCGCGTTGTTTTTGAACAGGCCCGCATTGGCTTGCGTGGCTCCGCCCATGTAGCCAAAAATGGCACCGACGGTGGCGATGATGGCGGTGAACATGGCGATCTGGTTGATCATGCCGCTGTGCTCGCCACTACCACCATGTGCGCCTTGCTGGGCATGCTCCAGCTCGTGGTCATGTGGGCCGTGTACGTGAAAGCCGTCTCCAGACATATCAGACTCCTTAGGTTCGTGTGAAGGTAACAAAACTGTAATGCAAGCCGGTGGCCGAGACATGATTGTCGCGTGTCGTTTCCACCCACTCTGGCCCGAATTGTGGGGCAAAAGCGTCGCCTTCAAACGTGGCGTTGATCTCGGTCACCACGGCGGTTTCTGCCAGTGGCAGGGCTTGCGCATAAATATCGGCCCCACCCATGATCCAGACGTCACTGGCGTTGCCGCACAAAGCCGTGGCCTGGGGTAAGGAGTGGGCTACGCTGGCCCCCGTGGCTTGCCAGTCGCGCTGGCGCGTCACCACCACGTTGAGCCGCCCTGGCAGGGGACGGAATTTGGCGGGGATGGAATCCCAGGTCTTGCGCCCCATGATGACGGGGCAGCCCAGTGTGGTGCGTTTGAAGTGCGCCAAGTCTTCGGGGAGGTGCCAGGGCATAGTGCCCGCCATGCCGATCACGCCATTGGCGGCGCGGGCAAAGATGAGGTGAAGTTTCATGCGTTGGCTCTGAATTTTTGAAAGAACAGGGGCGGCAGCAAGACGGCGGCCATGGCGGTCATCACAAAAATGATGGCGACAAAGTCTTGCCAATGCGGCCACTCACCCACGATGAAGGTGGCCGTCATGGTGCCGATCAGCGGCACGGCTGTGATGCCCATGGCGCTGGTGACGGCGGGCAGTTTTCGAGTCAGATCCACCCACAGGGTTTGGGCCAGGCCATAGTTGATGAAAGCGCCATAGGCCAGGCTGACCCAGATCAGGCCCGAGAACTGCCACACTGGCCAAGGCTCGCTCAAGGCCGCAATCACCCACAGGCAAGCGCTGCTCAAAATCATCATCCACACGGTGAGCGTGGCTGCGGGTAGGGTGAGCGTTGCGCGGCGCATCATCAGCGTGCCCACGGCCCATAGGAGGGCGGCAATTTCCATCCAGACAATGCCCAGGGGGCGCCCGGCCATGGAGGTGAACTCATGCGAGATCAGCAGCCCAATCGCCACCGCCACGCACACGGCGGCCAAGGCCACGCGGCGCGTGAGCTTTTCCCCTAGAAACAGCACGCCCAGTACGACGGTCCAGATCGGCATGGTGAAGCCCAGGGTCGCGGCTCGGCCCGAGGCCAGCTCCTTGACGCCCAGGATGGAGATCGTGTGCCAGCCCAGCATATTGGGCAGGCCCAGCAGCACCACCGAGCGCCACTCTGCGCCCTGCGGCCACATGCGCAGGCCCTTGGCGCGAAACCAAACGAAGAGAACTACCGAACCCGCAGTCATGGTGAGGGCTCGGAAATACAGCGGCGAAATCTCGCGCAGTGAGAGCTTCATCATGGGCCAATTGATGCCCCACATCAGCGTGAGGATGAGCAGCGTCAACAGTTGACGGCGGGTAACCACGTGTTCAGACCGCGACCGGGGCTTTGATGGCCGGGTGGCACTCGTAGCCCAGCACCTCAAAGTCTTCAAATGCGTAGTCGAAGATGCTTGCCGGGCGACGTTTGATGTTCAGCGTGGGATAGGGGTACGGTGCGCGGCTGAGTTGTAGCGCGACTTGCTCGTGGTGGTTGCTGTAAATATGGCAATCCCCCCCCGTCCAGATGAAGTCGCCCACGGCCAGATCGCACTGCTGCGCCACCATGTGGGTGAGCAGCGCGTAGCTGGCGATGTTGAAGGGCACACCCAGAAAGATGTCGGCACTGCGTTGGTAGAGCTGGCAGCTCAAGCGCGCTTTTTCACCCGGTACAGGGGAGGGTGCAACGTAGAACTGGAAGAAGGCGTGGCAGGGCATCAGCGCCATCTGGTTCAGCTCAGCCACGTTCCAGGCGCTCACGATGATGCGGCGCGAGTCGGGGTTGGTTTTGAGGGTTTTGATGACCTCGGCAATCTGGTCAATGTGCCCGCCGTCGGGTGTAGGCCAGCTGCGCCATTGCACGCCATAGACCGGGCCCAAGTCGCCATCCGGCTTGGCCCATTCGTCCCAGATCGAGACACCGCGCTCCTTGAGCCAGTTGTTGTTGCTGGAGCCGGTAAGGAACCACAGCAGCTCGTTGATGATGGACTTGAGGTGCACTTTCTTGGTGGTCACCAGCGGAAAGCCCTCGTTCAAATCGAAACGCATTTGGTAACCAAACACGCTTTGGGTGCCAGTGCCGGTGCGGTCGGTTTTGGGCGCGCCATGCGTGTCCACATGGCGTATGAAGTCTTCGTATTGGGAGCGGATGGGGTGGGTCATGTCGGTCATGTCAGTCAGGTCAGTCAGGTCAATAACCCCCAAACAGAGTGTCCAGGGCTTGTTGAATCGTGGCTTGGTGTGCGGATAGATTGCCAATCGGGCTGCGCAAGTCGGATTCTGCCACTGCGCCCAGAGCCGATGTGTGCAACACCAAGGTCTTGCCGGCCACCACGAACTCGGGGTTGATGTCGCGCACTTTGTGGCTGAGTCGTTTCGTGGTCATCAAGGGGATGACCACGCGCGAGCCCAAAGTCACAAAGGAGTTTTGAACATCGAGAAAAAACGGAATCACCGAGCGTTCGGCAAGTTCTGGATTCGGGTAAACATCAAATCGCGCCATCGTCAGGCTTTCTTGATGCGACCATCGCCCAGGCCTTTGCCCCAGGTGCGGTATTTGGCCAGCGGCAGACCGAATTTTTCGATCAATCGGTTGTGGGCATCAAGCGCTTCCTTGTTGTCCTCGTTCCACTTGGCCCAATAGCGCCGCTTGACCTCCTCGGCCAACAGCGTGTCCACCGTTTGTGAGACGTTCATACCCATCTCACGCGCCATCTCCAGCACCTTGCTGTTGAGCGAGAGGTTGGTGGCTTTTTTTGGGGCTTTGTCGATCTGTCGCATGGCGGACTCCTGTTAAGGGAATGTGGCCATTTTATGGCGCATGGTTTGTGCGCATTTCGATAGCGTTTGAATTTTTTACAAGCGAATCACCCGCCCCGGGTTCATCAAGTTGTGCGGATCCAGCGCTTGCTTGATGCTGCGCATCAGGCCCAGCGCCACGGGGGATTTGTGGTGCTCTAGCTTCTCCACCTTCAGGCTGCCAATGCCGTGCTCGGCGGAGATGGATCCGTTGAACTGATCGACAAAATCAAACACCAGCGCATTGATGGGCGCTTCTTCTTCGTTCAGGAAACGCGCCGCATCGTCGTTGTCGGGCGCTTGCACGTTGTAGTGCAGGTTACCGTCGCCCAGGTGGCCGTAGCAGACCAGGCGCGCGCCGGGGAAGGCTTGCAGCAGGGCCGCGTCGGTCAGGCGCACAAACTCAGGAATACGTGATACGCCAATCGAGATGTCATGCTTGATGTTCAGGCCCTCATCGGCCTGCGCCAGCGGAATGCTCTCGCGGATGTGCCACAGCGCCTTGGCCTGCGCCATGCTCTCGGCCACTACGGCGTCGGTCACGCAGCCTTGCTCCATGGCGGCTTCCAGCAGGCGCTCCAGGCATTCGCGCGCATGGGCTTCGGATTCGTTGTCCGAGTTCTCCAGCACCACGCACCAGGGGGTTTCTTGCCAGAAAGGCACGCGCTGCTGCGGGTAATGCTTGGTCACTAAGCTCAGCGCAAACTGGCCCATGACTTCAAAGCCGGTTAAGCCTGAACTCAAGAAGCGATGTGCCAACCCGAGCAACTCCACTGCCGCCTCCATCGACGGCACAGCGGCAAACGCGGTGAGCTGCGCGACTGGCATGGGGTAGAGCTTCATGGTGGCCGCAGTGATGACGCCCAGCGTGCCCTCAGACCCGATGAAGAGGTGGCGCAGGTCGTAGCCGGTGTTGTCTTTGCGCAGGCCGGTCAAGCCGTTCCAGATATCACCTTGGGCGGTGACCACTTCCAGGCCCAGGCACAACTCGCGGGTGTTGCCAAAGCGCACGACTTGCGTGCCGCCCGCGTTGGTGCCCAGGTTGCCGCCTATGGTGCAACTGCCCTCAGACGCCAGACTCAAGGGGAAGAGGAAACCGTCTTTCTCGCACGCTTCTTGAATGCTTTGCAGCACGCAACCGGCGTCCACGGTGATGGTCATATTGCCCGCATCCAGCTTGCGCACGCGGTTCATGCGTTGCAGGCTCAGCAGCACTTGCGTGCCGCTGGCGTCGGGCGTGGAGCCCACCACCATGCCGGTGTTGCCGCCTTGCGGCACCATGCTCACCTTGGCGGCGACGCAGGCTTTCACCACGGCGGCGACTTCTTCGGTGGAGCCGGGGCGAACCACGGCCAGGGACTTGCCGCGCTCGCGGCGACGCCAGTCGAGCTCATAGGCTTCAAGGTCGCCCTCGGTCAGTACGTTGGGGGCACCGACGATTTGGCGCAGTTGGTTTAACAGTTCAGAGTGGGTCGTCATGGTGAGTTTGGGTTGTGCTCTGTTGCAGTTGTGGTTGTGGTTTCAGAAATAGGGTTCGATTTGGCACTTTTAAGTCGCAGCCGCACATGCATCGCGCAGGCTACAAACAGCACCAGGCACAGCAGCACTTCAATCCCTGCCAGCCAGGCTCCAGGTGCGGGCTCTGAGGTGGCGCGCACTGCGCCTTCGGTGAAGTACAGCCATACCAGCAGGCTGACCCAGCGGTAGGTGTACATGCGGTGCTTCAGTAGCCCAGCCAGGGGGATGCACAGTGGCAAGACTTTGAGCACCAGCCACGAGCCGCCGGGCCGCAGGGGGGCCAGCCACAGCTCCCAGGCCAGACCGAGAGCGATCAGGCCCAGCAGGCTGCTCACGGCCATAAAGCGGGTCAAGCGCACGCAAGCCAGCACAGAGGCAGGCACAGGTGAGGCTTGGATAGTAGGAGCAGGGGGGGCAATAGGTTTCATGGAGGTGGCATCATAGCGGCCATGCATTCCTCACCGCCTTCTTCCCTTGATTCTCCACTTGCTTTGCCACAAAGCTTGCCGCATCGTTTTCGCGCGTTCTTTCGCGCCTTTCTTAAGGACTTGTCTCACTTCCCTTGGCGCACGACCGCGCTGACCCTGCGCGAGCGCTTTCGGGAAGATCGGCTCGGCCTGACCGCCAGCAGTTTGACCTTCACCACCACCATTGCCCTGGTGCCCTTTATCACCGTGGCTTTGGCGGTGTTCACCGCTTTCCCTATGTTCTCGGAGTTTCAAGGCGTGCTGCAAAAGTGGCTGGTGCAAAGCCTGATTCCCGACAACATCGCGCGCCAGGTGCTGGGCTACCTCACGCAGTTTTCTGGCAAGGCCAGCAAGCTGGGTGCGGTGGGTCTGGCGGCGCTGTTCATCACAGCTTTGGCGCTGGTGTTCACGATTGACCGCACGCTCAGCAGCATCTGGCGTGTGCGCCGCCCACGGTCATTGGGGCAGCGGGTGTTGATTTACTGGGCCGCCATCACGCTCGGGCCCCTGCTGATGGGCTTGAGCTTGAGCATCACCTCCTACCTGCTCACCGCATCCAGCGGTTTGATGGGCGAGACGAATGGGGGCTTGCGTTTGCTGCTTGATACCCTGGAGTACAGCCTGTTTGCTGCCGCCATGGCGGCCACCTACCACTACGTGCCCAACGCGCAGGTGAAGTGGGGCCACGCCTGGGTGGGTGGTATTTTTGCGTCGGCCGGTATCGAGGTGGCCAAGAAGTTATTGACGGTGTACCTCAAACTGGTGCCCACCTACTCGGCCATGTACGGCGCGTTTGCCACCGTGCCGATTTTGCTGGTGTGGATTTATGTGGCTTGGGTCATCGTGCTGCTGGGGGCTGTGATCACCGCTTACCTGCCCAGCTTGTTGGCGGGCGTTAAGCGTCGCGGTGGCGCGCATGGCTGGCAGTTTCAGCTCTCGGTGGAGGTGCTGCAGCAGCTCCATACGGCCCAGAGCACGCCAGCCAAGGGTTTGTGTGCGTCAGAGCTGGTGCGCGCCCTACAGGTGGATGCGCTGCAACTGGAGCCGGTGCTGGAAACCCTCTCGGCGCTGGATTGGGTGCAGCAGCTTAGCGACGACGACGCACCCGATGACGCCCGCTACGTGCTGTTGGCCAACCCGGACACCACTGTGCTGGAGCCACTGATGCAACAGCTGCTGCTAGAGCGTAGAAAAAGCGTTGAAAATTTATGGAGAAACGGCGGATTGACCCTATTAACCGTGCGTGACGTGCTTCAAAAACAATAGCGCTAATTTTTAAATACACAGAAGGAATGACCATGACTTCACGACGTTCGCTGCTCAACGCCAGCTTGTTGACCCTGTTGCCCCACTTTGGTGTGCAAGCGCAGACTCAGACCACGGTGGTGCTGGGAACCGCCACACCCGGCGGCGGCTTCCCGCTGTACGGTGCGGCCTTTGCCCAAACGATTGAAGAGGTCGATGCCACGCTGCACATTCAAACCCGCAACACCAAGGGCAGCACCGAGAACATCCCCATGATCGAAGCCGGTCAGCTCGACCTGGCCTTGGTCACCGGCGAGCCGTTTTATGAAGCCATCAACGGCATTGGCCGCACCCCGGCTAAACTGACCATCCTCACCGCCATGTACTCATCCCCCGGCATGTTTGTGACCCGCGCTGACAGCCCCGCACGCCACATTGAAGACCTGCTGGGCAAGCCCGTGGCCTTTGGGGCTAAAGGCTCGGGCCTGGTGATCTTGGCGCGCTACGTGCTGGACGGCCTGGGTTACGACATGGACAAAGATTTCAAGCCCGTCTTGCTGGATCGCGCAGGCGACGGCCCCGCAATGGTGGCCGATGGCCGCGTGGCCGCTTTGTGGGGTGGTGGCAGCGGCTGGCCGGGTTTTACTGCTGTGGCCAGCAGCCCCACCGGTGCGCGCTTCATCGTGCCTGATGCTGCGCAGATTCAGCGCATCGTGGCCAAGCACACGCTACTCAAACCCATGTCCATTCCCGCACGCAGCTACCCCGGTCAAGAGGCCGCCTTGCCATCCGTCGGGGCCTGGTCTTTTGTGATCGCCCGGCCGAGCTTGCCTGATGACGTGGCCTATCGGCTCGCCCGCGCCCTGCACAAAGGTGAGGCTGCTTTAGGCAAGCGCTGGCCGCAGGCCATAGAGAGCACCGCCTCCTACACCGTGGCCGCCGCGCCCCGCACTGACCTGATTCATCCGGGCGTGCAGCGCTACTTGCGTGAGATCGGTTTGTTGCGCTGAGACAATGACGCCGAACCATCACGATTTTTCAAATTTTTTATCTCAACCCATTTACAAAACAAGGTTATGAGCACTACCAGCCCCACCACGGCCCACGTTAACGGCGTCGATCTCGCCTACCGTTTCGACGGCCCTGAGAACGCGCCCGTCGTCATGCTCAGCAACAGCCTGATGTCCAACTACGACATGTGGGACTGGAACGTGCCCGCTTTGAGCGACCGCTACCGCGTGCTGCGCTACGACACCCGTGGCCACGGCCGCTCTGGCACCACGCCCGCACCCTACAGCATCGAGCAGTTGGCCGACGACGCCGCAGGCTTGCTCGACGCGCTGGGCATTCAAGCGGTGCACTTTGTCGGCCTGTCCATGGGCGGCATGATCGGCCAGCAACTGGGTGCGCGTTACCCGCACAAAGTGCTGTCCCTCTCGCTGTGCGACACCGCCAGCGAAATGCCGCCGCGCAGCCTGTGGGCCGAACGTCTGGCGATTGCCGAAAAACAAGGCGTTACCGGCCTGGTGGACGGCACGATCAAGCGCTGGTTCACTGCGCCCTTCATTGAGCGCGCGCCCACTGACATCGCCAAGGTTCGCGCCTTCATTCTGAGCACCGGCGCGCAGGGCTACATCGGCTGCGCCAGCGCCGTGCGCGACATGGCGCAAACTACGATGCTTCTCAAGATTAAAACCCCCACGCTGATCCTGACGGGCCGCCAAGACCCGGCCTGCACAGTAGAGCAAGCCACGGTGCTGCACCGCATGATCGACGGCTCGCAGTTCGAGATTCTGGAGGACGCGGCGCACTTGGCCAACATTGAGCAACCCGCGGCTTTCAACCGTTCATTGCGGGCCTTTATTGACCGCGTTGCCAGCAGCCTTTAAAAAATTCAAACAGGAGACAAAACCATGAGCACCTTTATCAAACGCGCCACACTGATTGCTATGGCCTTGACAGCCACATGGGCAACGGCACAGGATTACCCCAGCAAACCCATTCGCCTCATCGTGCCCCTCACCGCAGGCTCGGGCGCAGACATCGCCGGGCGCATCATTGCCCGCCATTTGAGTGAAGTCTGGAAGCAGCCCGTGATTGTGGAAAACCGCCCCGGTGCGGGCGGGCAAATCGGCACGCAAGCGGTCGTCAAGGCCGAGGCCGATGGCTATACCCTTCTGGTGCAGTCCGCCTCGCACGCGGCCAATTCGGCCATCTACAAATCCCTGCCTTATGATCCGCTCAAAGACTTGGTGGACGTGAGCAATTTGGGCATCACGCCTTACGTCATGGTCACAGCCAAGGGCGGTGATTACCCCACGGTGAAGTCACTGATCGACGCGGCCAAGGCCAAACCCGGCGGCATTCCGTTTGCATCAGCAGGCGTGGGCAGCTCCACCCACCTGGCGGCAGAGTACTTTGCGCAGGTCGCGGGCATCAAGATGCTGCACATCCCCTACAAGGGCTCCCCCGAGGCGATTCAGGACTCCATGGCCGGGCGCACCGCTTTCTACATGGCTCCCATCAACACCGTGGTTGGGCAAATGAAAGAAGGCAAGCTCGCAGCCCTGGGTGTCTCCACCCGCCAACGCGCCGATGTCATGCCCGAGGTGCCGCCCCTAGCCGAGCAAGGCCTGCCCGGTTTTGACATCACATTGTGGTTCGGCATGTGGGCCCCAACGGGCACCCCGGCTGCGATTGTGAATAAGCTCAATGCCCAAGTCGATGCCATCCTGCAAAAGCCCGACGTGCGTGAGCAATTCGCCAAGCTCGGCATTGCTCCCTCACCCATGAAGCCCGAAGAGTTCGCCCGCTTTGTGCGCGAACAAATCGGCATCTACCAGAAGATTGTCAAACAGGCGGATATTCAGCCGCTGTGAGGCTACTTTTTCCCCATCTCCGCCTCATACCGCGCCTTGTTCACCGCGTTCGCCGGGTACAAGCCCGGCAGGGCCGCACCGGCGTTGACTTCTTTCATGATCCAGGCTTCCAGGCGTTCTTGCTCGGGGGCCAGCACCAGCATTTCTTCCAGCAGGTCAGCGGGGATCAGCACTGCGCCGTCGTCGTCGGCCACGATCACATCACCGGGGAAGACGGCTACGCCGCCGCAGCCGATGGGTTGTTGCCAGGCGACAAAGGTCAAGCCGGCGACGGAGGGCGGGGCGGCCACGCCGCTGCACCACACGGGTAGATCGGTACCCAGCACGCCGCCCACGTCGCGCACCACACCGTCGGTGATCAGCGCGGTGACGCCGCGTTTGACCATGCGGGCGCACAGGATGTCACCAAAGATGCCAGCGTCCGTTACACCCATGGCGTCCACCACGGCAATGCAACCGGCGGGCATGTCCTCAATGGCGGCACGGGTGGAGATGGGGGACGCCCAGGAGGCGGGTGTGGCCAAGTCTTCGCGTGCGGGGACAAAGCGCAGGGTGAAGGCGCGGCCTACCAAGCGCGGCTGGCCGGTTCGGATGGGGCGCGTGCCGCGCAGCCAGACGTTGCGCAGGCCTTTTTTAAGCAAGATGGTGGTGAGGGTGGCGGTGGTGACTTGGGAAAGGATCTCGATCACTTTGGGGTCGAGGTGCATGTCGATGGATTGGGTCATGGTGGGTTTCTTTAAAGCAGGAGGGCTGGGTTCCCGCCTGCGCGAGAACGGTGGTTTTAGATTTATTTAAACGGATGCGACGGATGGGGTGGCACGAAGGTACTGCAAAGTCAGTGCGGAAACGATCAGTCCATAACCCAACAGATCAGAAATCCAGCCCGGATAGACCATGGCAAAACCAGCGACGATGAGCATATAACGCTCTAAGGTGGTGGTCTTCTTCAAGGCCCAGCCCTGGAAACCCGCCGCCAACGCGCCAATGCCGACGATGGCGGTGAAAGTGACTTGCGCAATAGACCACCAGTTGGCCGTGGCCAGCGCCTTGGTAGAGCCCATCAAGAGCAGGCCTTGACCTGCAGGGTCCAGCACAAACATGAAAGGCAGCAGGAAGGCGGGCAGGGTGTACTTCCAGCTTTGCAGAGTGGTCTTGTAGGGGTCGCCGCCGGTGATGGCCGCAGCGGCGAAGGGCGACAGCGCGGTGGGGGGCGACACCTCTGACAGCACGGCGTAGTAGAAGATGAACATGTGGGCGGCAAAGTCGGGCACACCGAGCTTGGTGAGCGCTGGGGCGGCAATCACCGCGCAGATGATGTAGGACGCGGTGACAGGCACGGCCAGCCCGACGATCCAGACCACGAGCGAGGTGTAAATGGCGGTGAGTAGCAGCGAGCCGCCCGCGTAGTCGATCACGATGGAGCTGAACTTGAGCCCTAAACCGGTGAGCGTGACCACGCCGACGATGATGCCCGCGCCCGCGCAAGTGGCCGCCACGTTGAGCACACCAATCGAGCCGCCCTCCATCGCTTTGACGAAGGGGGACTGAAACAGGTTCTTCGTCCACGAGCCCTTGCCCTGAAACAAGTCGTAGGAAATCAGCGCGGTGTCGCGCCGCAAGAAGCTGGTGAAGAAGGACACCACCGTGGCCCAAAATACCGACAGCACCGGCGAGAAACCCCACATCATGAAGAAGACGATGGAGACGAGCGAAAGGAAGTGGAACCAGTAGTTCTTGGTGAGGTGCCAGACCGTGTCCACCTTCTCGAACGTGGTGTTCCCCATGCCGTATTTGCGTGCGTCAATCTCGACCATGAAGAACAGGGCGAGGTAGAACAGGATGGTCGGAATCACCGCCATCAAGAGCACATCGAGGTAAGAGATTTTCAGGAACTCGGCGATCAGGAACGCCGCTGCACCCAGCACTGGCGGCGAGATGATGGCCCCCAGTCCGCCTGCGGCCAGCAGGCCCCCGGCGGCGTTCTTCTCATAGCCCACTTTGGCCAGCATTGGGTAGGCCACGGCACCCAGCGTCACCGTGGTGGCCACGCCCGAGCCCGAAGGCCCACCCAGCAGGAAGGAAGCCAACACCACCGTGCGGCCCGCGCCCGTGGGCTTGCCGCCCATGGCCGAGAAGGAAAAGTCAATATAGAACTTGCCCGCGCCTGAGTACTGGAGGAAGGCACCGAAAATGGTGAACAAAATAATCAGCGAAGACGACACGTCCACCGCCACGCCGTAGATGCCCTCCAGCGTCATGTACAGCACACCCACCAGTCGGCCCACCTCGTAGCCCTTGTGCGTCCACGGTGCGGGCAGGTAGGGGCCGAACAGCGCATACGCCATGAAGCTCAGCGTGATGATCGGCATGATCCAGCCATTGGTGCGGCGCATGGCCTCAAGCACCATGAAGATCAACGCGAGGCCGAACACGATGTCCCAGGGTTCAGGCGAGGTGTTGCGGTCAGTGAAGTCATCGCCACCCATGATGAGGTACACCACGATGCCGATGGACAGCGCAGCGGCAATCCAGTCCCACCACATGATACGGTGGCGAAAGCGCGGGCTGAGCGGGAACACCAGAAAGCACAAAAACAGCACAAAACCCACATGCACCGGGCGCAGGGTTTGCGTGGGCACGATGGCGTAGGCGGTGTAGAGATGGAACACCGACATGATGAAGGCCACGGCAATGACAAACACCCCCAACCAGCCCTTGAGCTTGTTGGCCGCGCCTTCTTCGGCTTCGATGAATTCTTCGGCTTTGCTCAGGGCTTCGGCGCTGACGACAACCTCGGGCGGGGCATTAGCGGGAGTTGAGTTCATGCTGGGTCACCTTCAGTAGCAAATGATTCGGTTCAAATAAAAATCCCCCAGCAGAGATGGGGGGCGGTCAAGCGCAGTGGATCGCCGTCTCAGTTGAGCTTGATGCCTTTTTCAGCAAAGTACTTGACCGCACCGGGGTGAAAGGGGATGGGCGAGGCGTTGGTGCGCTGGTTCTCCAGCTTGAAGTTCTCGGCCTCTTTGTGCACGGCAATCATGTCGGCGCGTTTGTCGAAAATGGTTTTGACGATGTTGTAAGCCGTCTTGTCGTCCATGTTCTCGTGCGCCAGCAAGATGTTCATCACGGTGGCCTGTTTGTTGTCGGTGTCCATGCCCCGGTACATGGCTTTGGGGATCACGTCTTCGATGTAGAGGTTGCCGTATTTTTTGTTCATGGCGGCCACAGCTTCAGCGTGGTCTACCATCTTAATTTTGGTGCCGGGGGTGTTGGCAAGATCGGTCACGCCCGCTGTGGGCAGGCCGCCCACCCAGAAAAAGGCGTCAATCTTGCCGTCTTTGACCGCGTTGACCGACTCGGCCACGCCCAAGCGCTCACGCTTCAAGTCTTTGTCTTTGTCAAGGCCAGCCGCTTCAATCAGGCGAAACGCCATCACTTCAGTGGCGCTACCGGGCGAACCGGTGGAGACGCGCTTGCCTTTGAGATCGGCCATCTTGTTCACGCCACGCCCCTCTACGCTGACCACATGCATGCGGTTGGGGTAGAGCACCATCAGCGTGCGCAGGGGAATCTTGTTGCCCTTGAACTTGTCTTCGCCCTTGTAGGCGTCTTGCCCCGCGTCCGTCATGGCAAAGCCGATGTAAGGCTTGCCGCTGCCCAGCAGCTTGAGGTTGTCCACCGAGCCGCCGGTGACTTCGGCCGTGGCCTGCATGCCGGGCACGTATTTGGACAGCACCGAGGCCATGCCACCACCCATGGGGTAGTACACCCCGCCCGTGCCCCCAGTGGCGATGGAGATGTTTTGCGCGCCCGCGCTCAAAGACAGAAGCAGGCCAGCGGCCAGGGTGCTCAGTGTGGCCAGGGAGGTGCGAAGCAGTTTCATGGTCTCTCCAAAAAGGTGGGTGTTTTTCAACCGGTCATTCTGGCACTGAATAGCGGATTCAACCCTCCCGATTTTCCCTAAGGTGTTTTTACTTACCTACTCATGCAGCGACGACAAAAACTGCTTAAGTTCAGGCGTTTGAGGGCTCGCAAAGATCTCGGCAGGCACGCCCATTTCATGCACCCGGCCTTGGTGCATGAAGATCACCCGGTCTGCGACCTTGCGTGCGAAATTCATTTCGTGGGTGACCATCAGCAGCGTCATGCCTTCATTGGCCAACCTTTCAACGACACGCAGGACTTCCCCGACCAGCTCTGGATCGAGTGCGCTGGTGATCTCGTCGCACAGCAAAACGGCCGGCTCCATGGCCAGCGCGCGCGCAATGGCCACACGTTGCTGCTGGCCACCGGAGAGTTGCTCGGCATAGGCGTCGAATTTCTCTGTTAAACCCACACGCTCAAGCAACTGGCGGGCATGGTCGGCGGCGCTCGTGCGGTCTTTCTTTTTGACCAGACTAGGTGCCAGCATGATGTTCTGCCCCACGGTGAGGTGGGGGAACAGGTTGAAGCTCTGGAAGATCATGCCGACATGCTGGCGCAGCTCCCGCATGGCTTGCGCGTTCTTGTACAGCAGTGGTTTGCCATCCACGGTGAGGCTGCCACTTTGAAATTCTTCAAGCCCGTTGATGCAACGTAGCAAGGTGCTTTTGCCCGACCCACTTTTGCCGATGATGGCAATCACTTCGCCGGGTGAGACCTGCAGGTCAATGCCTTTGAGGACTTCGTTGGGGCCAAAGGATTTGCGCAGTGCTTTGATTTCAACGATCGACATTCATCTTCCTCTCCAGGGATTTGGCATACAGGCTCACGGGGTAGCACAGCAAAAAATACAGCAGCGCCACGCAGCTGAAGATCAGAAACGGGCTGAAGGTGGCATTGGCGATGGTCTTGCCCACCTTGGTCAGCTCCATGAAACCAATCACCGAGGCTAGCGCGGTGCCTTTGATGACTTGCACCAAAAAACCCACCGTGGGGGGAATCGCAATCTTCACGGCCTGCGGCAAGATGATGTAGCGCAACTGCTCGCCAAAGCTCATGGCCAGGCTTTGCGATGCTTCCCATTGACCGCGCGGAATCGCGGCCACGCAGCCGCGCCATATCTCCGTCAGGAAGGCGCTGGCATACAGGGTGAGCCCCACCGCTGCGGCCACCCAGGGTGAGGTGTTGATGCCGAACAGGCCCAGGCCGTAGTAGGCCAAAAAGAGCTGTATCAACAAGGGGATGCCCTGAAAAATTTGCACATAGCCCGCGACGATGACTTCGACGCCGCGCACTTGGCTCAGCCGCAACAGCAGCAGTAACAAGCCCACCAAGCCGCCCCCGATAAACGCAATCAGCGACAGCGCCACCGTCCAGCGGCCCGCCAGAAGCAGGTTGCGCAGGATGTCCCAAAGTGTGAAATCAACCATGAGCTACTTGCCCCCAAACAGAAAGCGAGCACCCGCCCAGTTGAGGGCATGACGCAGGGTGATGGATAGCATGAGGTACACAAGGCCCACGACGATGAAGGCCTCAAAAGACCGGAAGTTCCGGCTCTGAATGAGGTCGGCCGCGTAGCTGAGTTCCTGGGTTGAAATCTGCCCGCAGACGGATGAACCCAGCATCACGATGATGATCTGGCTGACCAAGCTGGGCCATACTTTTTTAAGCGCAGGTGGTAGCACCACGCGCACAAAAATTTGCAGCCGAGTGAGCGCCAGGCTGATGGCGGCTTCGATCTGTCCTTTGGGTGTGGCCTCTAGGCCTGCACGAATGATCTCGGTGGCGTATGCCCCCAGGTTAACGACCATCGCAATTAACGAAGCTGCCTCCGCCGATAATCTGAAGCCCGCCGCAGGCAAGCCAAAGAAAATAAAAAACAACTGGATGATGAAGGGCGTGTTGCGAATCAGCTCTACATAGGCGCCCACCAGCGCCTTGAGCCAGACGGGGGCCAAAACATCACCAAAACCCCGAGCGCGCACCCAGGCACAAGCAACACCCAGCGTGGTCCCCAGGACTAGTGCGGCACAGGTGAGCGCGAGCGTCCAGCCGACACCGGTGAGCAACAGCGGCCATTCGGACAGAATGGCCGCAAAGTCGAGTTGGATGAGCATGTCGCTGAAACGGCTGCGCTGCTGTTACAGCGGCAGGTCACCGGCAGGGCGGCCCAGCCACTTTTTTGCCATCCCATCCAGCTCGCCCGATTTTTTGGCTTCGGCCAAAATTTCATTCACCCGTGTTTTGAGTTTGTCTTCGCCCTTGCCCAAACCGATGAAATTAGGGCTGTCTTTGAGCAGCAGTTTGTATTCGCTGGACAACTGCGGGTTCTTGACCATCATGTTGCCCGCCACCGATGAGCCCAAGGCGACAAATTGCACCTGACCCGAAATGAAAGCAGCGATTGTGGCGTTGTTGTCTTCAAATCGCTTGGTGTCAACGCTCGCTGGTGCAACTTTGCCCAGCTCCTGGTCTTCCATGGCGCCCCGGGTCACCCCCACAGATTTGCCCGCCAGATCGGCAAAGCTTTTAACGCTGAGGTTCTTGGGGCCAAACACCGCTTGGAAGAAGGGTGAGTAGGCCGCCGTGAAGTCGATGACCTTTTCGCGCTCGGCGTTTTTGCCCAAGGTGGCGATCACTAGGTCCGCCTTTTTTGTTTGCAAAGCCGGGATGCGGCTGGCGCTGACCACGGGCACCAGCTCTACCGCCACGCCCAGCTTCTTGCCAATGTAGTTGGCCATGTCAATGTCCAGGCCAATGGGTTTGAGGTCGGTGCCCACATAGCCGTAGGGTGCCGAGTCGGTCTGGATGGCGACCTTGAGCACCTTGGTGCGCATGACATCAGCCAAGGCGGTTTGCGCGTGAACGGCGGATGTTGCGAGCAGCATGGTGGCCGCCAAGCTGATCATGAAATGGCGTTTTGAAAATGGATTGAATTTCATCGTTGCGCACCTTGATAAGTTGAGGTGGATTGAATGGACGTTTGAGAATTTATTGTAAGCAAGACGTGTGCCTGTTCGGTGCGTTGTGTCAGATTCGGCTTCAGCTCACCCCAAACGGCGCGTGCAAAAAACCCCGAAAGCGGGCTCGCCCGCCGCGCGTGGGGGCTTTGCTAAGTTGGTAGTCGGGAAAACGCATCAGAAAACGGCTGATGGCCACCCGGCCTTCCATGCGGGCCAGGCTCAGGCCCGCGCATTGGTGGATGCCAAAGCCGAAGGCCAGGTGCTTGTTGGGCGTGCGGGCCAGGTCCAGCCGGTCGGGGTTGGCAAACTGGGCTGGGTCGCGGTTGGCTGCGCCAATGCACAGGGTGAGCAACGCGCCCTTGGGCAGAGCTACGCCGCCTACCTCGCAGGCGTGCAGGGCACGGCGGTTGCTGAGCTGGTTGGACGATTCGAAGCGCAAAAATTCATCTGCCATCAGTGTTAAATCAGGCTCCAGAGCAATATTTGATAGCGTAGGCAGCTGCAATTTTGATAGCAACTGTTGTTTTTCATCAGGCCACGATTGCAGCGTCACCAGTGCATTGCCGATGAGGTTGGTGGTGGTTTCATGGCCTGCGTTGAGGATGAACACGCAGTTGTGCAGCAGCTCGTTTTCGCTCAGTGGTTCACCTTCGCCTTGACCCTGAATGAGGCGGGTGAGCACGTCGTGGGCGGGGTCGCCGGGGTGCTGGCGACGATGCTTGACCAGTACCTTGAGGTAGTCGGTGAACTCGCGCACGCTGCGGTTGCCTAGCTCGGCCTGTTCGGGCGACACGCGCGGCTCCAGCGCCCCCAGAATAGCGAGTGACCAGGCGCGCAGCGGCCTGCGCTCAGCGTGTGGCACGTCTAGCAGGTTGCCGATGATTTCTACCGGAATGGCTGCAGCAAAGTCGTCGATCAAATCGCCACAGCCTTGATTTTGCAGCGTGTCCAGCAAACCATCCACCAACCGCACCAGGCCGGGCTCCAGGTCTTCAATGGCCCGACGCGTCAGCGCCCCCATGAGCGACGAGCGCACCCGCTTGTGCAGTGGCGGGTCGTTGAACACCAGGCTGGTGGTGTGGTGTTCAAACAGCGGTGCGGGGGTGGCTGCGTTGTATGGGGGGATGTTGAACTTGGGTGCGAATTCGATTTTCTTGTCAGAGCTGAAAGTTTGCGCGTCGCGGTACACGGCCACGATGTCGGCATAGCGCGTCAGAAAATACGAGCCATCGGGCATGGGCTTGATGGGCGCAGTTTCACGCAGCGCGGCATAGACCGGGTAGGGGTTGGCGTAGAAGTCTTGCGGCAGATCGCGCAGGTCGAAGTGGGTGGCAATTTCTGTGGCTCGTTCAGGTGATATGGGCGGGGTGAAGGAGAAGGACATGGGGTTTCTCCGGGTGAAAGAGTGTTTATTTGTGAGCCATTGTGGGCTATATTGAACGTGCCATTCGGCATTCGTGAGTCATAAGGAGGTCACCATGAAAGTCAGCGACATTCTGCGCGTCAAGGGCAATACCCTGTACACCGCCAACCCGGACGAAGCTTTGGCCCGAGCCATCGAGCTCATGGCCGATAAGGACATTGGTTCATTGGTGGTGATGTCTCAGGGCGAGCTGGTGGGTATGCTGACTTTTCGCGAAGTGATCAAGTCCCTGGTTAAAAACAACAATGTCATCGGAGCAACCTTGGTGAGCGCAGCCATGGATGCCACGCCACTGACCTGCACCATGGAGACCGATCTGGACGATGTGCGCCGCATGATGCTGGAGCATCACGCTCGCTACCTGCCGGTGCAGGACAAGAAAATGCTCATGGGCGTCATCAGTTTTTATGACGTCGCCAAAGCCGTGGTGGAGAGTCAAGACTTCGAGAACAAAATGCTCAAGGCCTATATCCGCGACTGGCCGGATGAAGAACAACGCCCCGCAGCCTGAGCTACAAGTCCGTCCGTGCTGAGCTTGGCCTGCCTAGGCTGGCCGAAGGATCTAAGCCTTGAGCCCTTCGATCCTTCGACAAACTCAGGACAGGCCAAGCTCAGGGCGAAGGTGTTCTGAATCCCGGATAATCTCACCCCATGAGCGGCAATACATTCGGACATCTCTTCGCAGTCACCAACTTTGGTGAATCCCACGGCCCAGCTATTGGCTGCGTGATTGACGGTTGTCCGCCAGGCATGCCCCTCTGTGAGGCTGACATCCAGCCCGATCTCGATCGGCGTCGCCCCGGTACCTCCAAGTTCGTCACCCAGCGCAACGAGCCGGACGCGGTGGAGATTTTGAGCGGCGTTTACGAGGGCAAAACCACCGGCACGCCGATTTGCCTGCTGATCAAAAACACCGACCAGCGCAGCAAAGACTACGGCAACATCCTGCAAACCTTTCGCCCCGGCCACGCCGACTACACCTACTGGCACAAATACGGCATTCGCGATCCGCGCGGCGGTGGCCGCTCTTCTGCCCGCATGACCGCACCCATGGTGGCGGCGGGTGCGGTGGCCAAGAAGTGGCTGCACGCCCAGTACGGCACCGTGTTTCGCGGTTGCATGACGCAGATTGGTGAGCTGCCGGTAACGTTTGAGTCTTGGGATCACGTACCCCACAACCCCTTCTTTGCCCCGGTGGCCGATGTGTCGGCGCTAGAGGACTACATGAATGCCCTGCGCAAGGCCGGCGACTCGTGCGGTGCGCGCATTCGCGTCAGCGCATCCAACGTGCCCGTGGGCCTGGGTGAGCCGCTGTTTGACAAGATGGACGCCGACATTGCCTGGGCCATGATGGGCATCAACGCCGTCAAGGGCGTGGAGATTGGCGCGGGCTTTGCCAGCGTGGCGCAACGTGGCACCACGCATGGTGATTCGCTCTCGCCGCAAGGCTTTCGTGCCAACAACGCGGGCGGCGTGCTGGGTGGCATCAGCACCGGGCAAGACCTGGAAGTGTCCATCGCCATCAAACCCACCAGCTCCATCCTGTCACCGCGCGAGTCGATTGATGTCGAAGGCCACAGCACCGAGGTCATCACCAAAGGCCGCCACGACCCCTGTGTCGGCATCCGCGCCACGCCGATTGCTGAGGCCATGCTGGCCTTGGTGGTGATGGAGCACGCGCTGCGCCATCGGGCGCAGTGTGGTGATGTCAAGTTGCCATTCCCGCCCATACCCGCGCAAGCTTGAACCCCACTTCTTTTTAGGAAACCCCATGCCCACCATTCACGTTGAAATGTTTGAAGGCCGCACGCCCGAACAAAAACAAGCTTTTGTCACGGCCCTCACCGAGGCCACCGTCCAGTCACTGGGCTCCAAGCCCGAGTCCGTGGAAATTGTGTTGACCGAAGTTAAAAAATCCAACTGGGCCTCGGGCGGCGTGTTCTGGAGCGACAAAAAGTAGGGCATCAGCCCCTCAATGTCCGTTTCTCGCCGTCAACTGCTGCCTTTTGCAGCGCTCTCCGCCACCTACTTCGCGCATATCGGGTTCTTTAACCCCTACCTGACCCTGTGGCTCAAAGACCTGGGGCTCAGCCTAGTTGCCATCGGCTTGTTGACTGCGGTGCAGGCCGCCACACGTTTGATTGCCCCTTACGGCTGGGGCTGGTTGAGCGACCATACGGGTGAGCGCGTCAAGCTGCTGCGTTTTGGGGCCAGCGCGGCCCTGGTCTTGTCCTTGGGCTTGTGGTTCGATGGCGGCAACTGGTGGCTGGCCATCGTCTTGTTCGTCATGTTCTTCCACACCAGCGCCATGATGCCCATGAGCGAGGCGGCCATGGCCCATCTGGTGAGCAGTGGCGGCGCGTTTGACGCCAAACGCTATGGCCGGGTGCGGCTGTGGGGCTCGCTCGGCTTCTTGGTCACCGTGTTTTGCGCTGGGGCTTGGTTTGAGGCTTACGGCATGGGCCACTTCCCGGCCTGGACCTCGCTGTCTTTGCTGGCGGTGGTGGTCAGCGCGTGGTGGCTGCCTGACATCAAAGAGGCTGTTCCCAGCCACGAGTCCAAGCAATCGGTGTTGCCCATCCTGCAAAAACGCCCGGTGCAGTGGCTCTTTGCCTCGGTGTTTTTTCATGTGCTGGGGCACATGGGCATCTATATTTATTTCTCGCTGTTTTTGGACGCCAACGGCTACAGCAAAGCCGTCATCGGCCTGATGTGGGCGGCTTGTGTGCTGGCCGAGATCATCTGGTTCTACACCCAAAGCCGCTGGTTGCCCTGGCTCAGCCTGAGCGCTTGGCTGGTGCTGTGCGGTGGCGTGCTGACGCTGCGCATGGGGCTCACCGCTTCGTTCGTTACGGTGTGGCCTCTGCTGCTGCTGGCTCAGATCCTGCACGCCATCACCTTTGCCACGCACCACTCGGTGTGCATAGCGCTTTTGTCGCAACACTTCCCCGGCAGCCTTCGCGGGCGAGGGCAGGCGCTCTACACTGCATTGGGCTACGGCCTGCCGGGTGTGTTGGGCGGTTTGTTTGGCGGTGCGTTAACGTCCCAATACGGCCTGGCCAGTGTGTTCTGGGCGTCGCTGGTCAGCAGCGTGTTGGCCACCGGGTGTGCGTGGCAGGTTTGGCGGCTCAAAGCGCCGGTTGCGACGACATCTTGAGCGACCCACGGTCTAACCGTGTGAACCCTAATTGACAGCGTTTCGTCCTTGCGGATACTGCGCGGATGCATAAACAACAGCTACCGCTTACCCCCCTAAACCTCATGGACAGGCGCTCTGTCTTGAGGCGAGGTGCAGCAGCCAGCGCGCTGCCATTTCTCAACACAACGGCACACGCAGCGGGTGGTACGCAGGACTTGGGTGAGACCATGCGCGTGCTGAGCGAGCACATGGCGCAAGCGGCTGTCAGCCCCTTACCTGTGGAGGTGGTTGAACATGCCAAGCAACACATTTTGGACACGCTGGCCGCCATCGTCTCCGGCGGCAAGCTGGAGCCCGGAAAGGCCGCGTATCGCTACCTTCAGCAACACGTCTCACCGGGCAAGTGCTCGATCATGGGGAGCAAACGCACCGCAGGCCCGATCGATGCGGCACTGGTCCATGGCGTCATGGCGCATGCTGATGAAACCGATGACTCGCACGCGCGCTCACGCTCACATCCGGGCTGCGCCATCGTCCCTGCGGCCTGGGCTTGTGGCGAATATTTCAACGCCAGTGGGGCACAGTTCATCCGGTCGGTTGTGTTGGGCTACGACATTGGCACACGGGTGTTGATGGCCATGGGTGGGCCGACGTTCAGCTACACAAGCCACAAGAGTTCACACAGCATTGCCGGTGTGTTTGGGTCGGCTGCAACGGCCGGCAGCCTGGCAGGCTTAAACGCCGAACAAATGCGCTGGATGCTGGACTACACGGCTCAGCAGTCGTCCGGCATTGCCTCATGGCGCAGAGATGTGGACCACATTGAAAAAGCCTTTGTGTTTGGCGGCATGCCCGCACGCAGTGGCGTGACTTCGGCGCTGTTGGTGCGAACGGGTTGGAACGGCATTCAAGACGTGTTTTCAGGCGTAGATAATTTTTTCGAAGCTTATGCCCCTACCGCTAAAACCGAGATACTGATCGACGAGCTAGGCAAGCGACATGAGGTGACGCTCACCGACATCAAGAAGTGGACTGTTGGCTCCCCCATTCAAGCCCCGCTGGATGCACTTGAGTTGCTTCAAGCCAAACAACGTTTTACGGCGAATGATGTGGAGGAGCTCACCGTTCGACTCGAACCCTCCTCCGCCAAAGTGGTGGACAACCGGGACATTCCCGATATTTGCTTGCAACACATGATGGCGGTGATGCTGATGGATCGCACCGCGTCCTTCAAGGCAGCGCATGACAAAGCCCGCATGAATGATCCGCTCACGTTGGCGCAGCGCAGCAAGGTGGTTTTGGTGAAAGACGATGCGCTGTCCGCACTACTGCCCACCCGCGTCGCCATTGTCGAAGTTGTGCTCAAGGACGGCACGCGCTTGTCTCAAAAGGTGGAGGCGGTACGCGGCACACCCCTCAACCCCATGACGCGTCAAGAGGTGATCGACAAAGCCATTGACTTGATGAATCCGGTGCTGGGACAAGTCAAAACCAAGCAGCTGATTCGGACGGTCTTCGATTTGGAAACGCTGCCACGGGTTCAATCTTTAAGACCATTGCTGCAAGCCTGATCCGTGTGCATCAACGAAAAATCGCGCCCCAGGGGGCGTTGCGCTACGCTTGAACGCTAACCAAGCCCAAGGAGACTTAATGCAATCACTGAAAAAAATTCACGCCGGCGTGCTGGAGATTAGCTACGCCGAATTCGGGCCAAAAGACGGCGCGCCGGTTTTTCTCATGCACGGCTTTCCTTATGACATCCATGCCTACGCAGAGGTCGCGCCCCTTCTGGCGGCGGGCGGTTGCCGCGTCATCGTGCCTTATTTGCGGGGCTTTGGCCCAACCCGATTTTTAAGTGCAGACACGCCACGTTCAGGCGAGCAGGCGGCGCTTGGCGTGGATTTGCTGGCCTTGATGGATGCCTTGGCGATTCCTCAGGCCGTATTGGCCGGGTATGACTGGGGCGGTCGTGCTGCCTGTGTCGTCGCTGCGCTTTGGCCTGAGCGTTGTTCAGGCCTGGTCTCTTTCAATAGCTACAACATCCAGAATATTGCGCGGGCGATGGTGCCCGATGTGCCTGAGAGCGAGCATATGCTGTGGTATCAATATTATTTCCACAGCGAGCGTGGGTGTGCTGGTTTGCAGAAGGATCGACGTGCTGTGACGCGCCTGCTGTGGAAGCAGTGGTCGCCGACCTGGAACTTCAGCCAAGAGACCTTCGAGCGAAGCGCCGCAGCGTTTGATAACCCTGATTTTGTTGATGTTGTGATTCAGTCCTACCGTCACCGCTTTGCGCTGGTTGCGGGGGATCCGGCTTACCTTGATATCGAGGCACGTCTGGCGACGCAGCCGCCGATCACTGTGCCCGCCATCACATTTGATGGTGCCGATGATGGTGTGCGAGTGCCATCGCCACCCGGCGCTCACGCAGCTAACTTCACCGGGTCGCGCTCACACCGAGTGGTGCCCGGCGTGGGCCACAACATGCCTCAGGAAGTGCCTGAAGTGTTTGCTGCTGCTGTGCTTGAGCTGGTGAATGCATCTCGCCAATAAGATATCGGATTTCAGACCAAATCGGACACGCTATTAACCAAAGAAGGAGACAAGATGAAACGCATTTTCTCAATACTTTTACTCGCACTGGCTTCTGGCTGCGCGACCCAGCAAGGTGGGCTGGCCATTAAAGACATGGGCTCGTTTCACGTGGGTGGTCGCGAAGTGACGCTCTCAGGCCTGCCTATTAAAGAAGTTGTATTTGCGGCAGGCGGCGTGCCCGCCAAAGTTGATCCCAATGGGGTCTATCAAGTCGAGCAAATGTACGTGCAGTACTTTGTGCCCGCCGTTGAGAAAGGCAAGCTTCCGCTGCTCATGTGGCACGGCGGTGGCTTAACCGGTGTGACTTATGAGACCAAGCCTGATGGGGGTGAAGGTTGGGTGAATTACTTCATCAAGCAAGGTTGGACGGTTTACAACTCAGACGCTGCCGAGCGGGGTCGATCGGGTTGGGCGATGTTTCCAGAAGTCACCAAAACAGCGCCCGTGTTTTTAACCAAAGAAAACCCTTTCGAGCGCTTTCGGATTGGCGCGGGCGCAGGCTCCTACAACAAAGATGTCGCCAAGATGAAGCCCATGCCAGGGAGTCAGTTTCCGCTGGAAGGCTACGACAATTTCACCAAGCAGGGCGTGCCGCGCTGGACGAGTACCGATGCGCCTACCATCGCCGCGTATACGGCCTTGGTCGACAGGGTGTGTCCTTGCATCGTGCTCGCGCATTCGCAGGGAGGCCCCTTTGCTTATCAAGTGGCGCAAGCTCGCCCCGACAAGGTGAAAGCACTTGTCTTGGTTGAACCAGCGGGCATCGGTGATGCCGCTAACTCAGCCGCATTAAAGAACACGCCCAACGTCAGCATCTATGGTGACTTTATTGACAATGATTCACGCTGGCCGACCATCAGAGCCAATAACGTCAAGTTTCAAGCGTCCATCCGCGCCGCAGGGGGCTCGCCCGAGTTGATCAATCTGCCTGAGATAGGCATCAAGGGCAACAGTCACATGATGATGATGGACAAAAACAGCGGCGACATCGCGGCTGTGATTCAAAAGTGGTTAGAGGGCAAGGGCTTGACGAAGTAACAAGTCACGCTACCGCGATCTTCATCCCTTCAAGTGCTCATGTACCCAGTGCGCAGCCGCCAGCAGGTGGTGGTCTTGGCCGAAACGCCCCACCAGTTGCAGGCCCACCGGTAGGCCATTCTTGCCAGTGGTGAAGGGCAGGTGAACGCTGGGTAATCCCAAAATCGACCAGCTGCGGCAAAACAGCGGGTCGCCGGTAGCCGTGCCTTCAGGCGCAATGCCGGTGGTGCTGGGGGTGAGCAGCACGTCGTGGTTTTCAAACAGGGCGTCGATGCGCTGTCGCCAGTCGGCCACGGTGCTCAGGTTGGCTGCGTGGCTGGCCCCGGTCATCGCCATGCCGTCATCCAGCAAGCTGTTCAAGGGCGTGCTTAAACGCACCCGGTGGTGAATGCGCTCATGGCTCAGGGCGCGGGCCATCTCGAAGGTCATCACGTCTTTTTGTAGCTGGATCAGGTCGGCAAAATTTTCTGGCGTTATCACGTCTTGGCAGTCTTTCGCCTGGGCCGACAAGACGCGGGTGGCCTGTTCCCAAGCACGCTGAACATCCGTATCGGCCTGCGGCCAGGAGGGCGTTTGAAAGAAGCCGATCCGTGGCGAATCGCTGGCACTCAGCGCGCTCCAGCCGCTCAAGCGTGTGTCACCCGTGAGCACCGCACCCAGCAGGCCCACATCGCGCACGCTGCGGCCAAAGCCGCCGACGATGTCCATGGTGGGCGACAGGCTTTTGACGCCGCCACTGCTGACGCGGCCTAGGCTGGGCTTGAAGCCCACCACGCCGCAGTAGGCCGCAGGTCGGATGATGGAGCCCGCCGTTTGTGTGCCCAGTGCCAGCGGCAGCATGTGGTCTGCCACCGCCGCCGCCGAGCCGCTGGAGGAGCCGCCCGGTGTGTGGGCCGTGTTGTGCGGGTTACGGGTGGGGCCGGGCGTGAAGTAGGCGAACTCGGTGCTGACGGTTTTGCCCAGTACCACCGCCCCGGCTTCACGGCACAGGGCCACGGGCGACGCGTCGGTGCGTGGACGATAGCCTGCATAAACGGAGGAGCCGTAAGTGGTGTCGAAATCAGCCGTGTCAAACAAATCTTTGATGCCCATGGGCAAGCCATGCAACAGGCCGCGCACCGGGCCAGCGTCCAGCGCGCGGGCAGTGGACAACGCGGCGTCGGGGTCGAGTTGCGCGAAAGCGTGGATGTCGCCCTCACGCTCTGTAATGCGCTCCAGGCAGGCGCGCACCAGGTCTTCGGATTTAAGTTCGCGCCGGGTCAGCAGGGCTGCGGCTTGCGAGGCGTTCAGGGCCTGTAATTGGCTAGTGTTCATATGTTTTCCCTTATGGTCTGGATCCCCGCCTGTGCGGGGATGACGGTGCTGTAAGTTGATGAGATGCCCGTGGTCAGACGTGAATGGTAGAGCAGTGGCAAAATTACTTTTCTTCACAAGGTACCGATCATGACGACCACCCCCAACACCCATCTCAAAATCGACATCGTTTCCGACGTCTCCTGCCCTTGGTGCGTTATCGGCTTGACGGCGCTGGAAAA
>JANXSU010000252.1 GCA_025356545.1 Comamonadaceae bacterium | reverse complement strand
GCAACCCAAGGCGGGGTTGGCGTGGACGCTGTCACCTCACAGCGAGCTGTATGCCAACGCCGGTGTTGGCTTTCACAGCAACGATGTGCGCGGTGCCACCATCACCAGCGACCCGCAAACTGGCTTGCCCGCAGCGCGCGTACCCGCCCTGGTCAAAGGCTGGGGTAGCGAATTGGGCTGGCGCTTCACACCCGAGCCGGATTGGGTCAGCACGTTGGTGCTGTGGCAGTTGAAGATGGATTCCGAACTGGTCTATGTGGGCGACAGCGGAACGACCGAGTCAGGCCGCCCCAGCACGCGCCACGGCATTGAAGCGACGTTGCGCGGAAAAGTCAATCGCCAGTGGGGGGTAGAGCTGGACGTGGCGCTGTCACGCGCCCGCTTTGAAGGCGCAACACCCCCTGGCGAAGGCGACTTTATCGACAACGCGGTGGAGCAAGTCGTGAGCGCGGGCGTGAACTGGCAAGACGGCCCGTGGCGCGCCAGCCTGCGCTTGCGCCACATGGGGCCGCGTGCACTGGACACACTCAATAGCGTGCGTTCTGACGCGACTACACTGCTCAATTTTGGGGTGCGTTATATCGCCAGCAACGCGCTGACCTTGAGTCTGGATGTGTTCAACCTCACCAACCAGACCAGCAACGACATCGGCTACTACTACGCTTCCTGCACCGCGCGTGAGGTGGCTGCGGGCCAGTGCGGTACGGGCATCAACGACACGCATGTGCACCCCATGGAGCCCCGCAGTGTGCGCTTGACGGCGCGTATGAATTTTTAAATCACTTCGTCAAAAACATCCGCGTCCACAACTGGTTCCACTTCTCCGCCTCATCCAGCACCAAGGCCGAATCGGTCAGCACATAGTTGAAGTTGGTGAGGGTGGATTTGACTTTGACGTTGGCCGGTGGGCGACCCATGCTGCTCATGAGCTGCTGGCCTTCGGGCGAAATCATGTAGTCGGCCAACAGAGCCGCGGCATGCGGGTGGGCGGCGTTGCGGGCCACGGCTAGGCCTTGCGGACGCGCCAAGGTGGGTTCCATCGGCACCCAGTCAATCGGTGCGCCGCGTTGTTTGAGCGATTGGGCGTTGGCGTTGTAGATGGTCAGGCCCACGGGTACTTCACCGGCAGCCACCATTTGCGCCAGCAAGATATGGCCCTTTCGCACATCAGGTTTTTGTTCGGCCAGTTTCTTGAAAAATGCCATGCCACGCGCCTCACCCATGGTGTGCACCAAGCCGGCCATCCATTCCGCATCGGTCGCTTCAATGCCTAGGCGCTGCTTCCACTTAGGATCTAAAAAACCTTCGTAATGCTTGGGTAGATCTTCGCGTTTGACTTTTTGCGTGTTGAAGGCCACCACGTAAAAATTAATGCGGTCTGGCATCCATTGCCGGTGCTTGGGGATCATGGCCGGGGGCAAGTCGGCGGTGTGCGGGCTGTAGAACTCGGCCAGCAAGCGTTCGCGGCTCAGCATCTCCATCTCCGGCCCATTGGTTTCAATCACGTCGGCCACGGCCCGTTTGGTGCGCCCCTCGTTGATCACGCGCTGCACCACGCCCTCGCTCAAAGCCCGCCACAACTCGGTCTTGATGCCGTACTTGGTTTCAAACGCCTTGAGCAAAGGGCCAGCCTCGGTGGGGGCCATGGAGGTGTAGAGCGTCACCGTGCCTTCTTTGCGCGCGCGCTCCAGCAGCCAAGCCTCACGGTCTGCACCCTGGTACATCAGGATGGCGTCGTGTGGGCCGGGCGCAGTGGGGGCTTGGGCCTGCACTTGAGTTTGAACCAGCAATGGAGCAACGGCCAGCGTAGCCCAGCTCAGCCAGTGGTGGCAGCGTTTAACGAAGCGTTTCATGCGCGGATATCCTGTTCAAACTTTCAGGCTTTAGCCAGCGCTGCCAGCACCCGCTCAGGCGTCATCGGCGCTTGGCGCAGGCGCACACCCGTCGCGTCGAAAAACGCATTGGCAATCGCCGCAGGCACGACCCGGCAGGTGGCCTCACCCGCGCCGGTAGACGGCATGTCGGGCCGGTTGACCAGCACCACGTCGATGGTCTCGGGCGCGTCGGGCAAGCTCAGAATGGGGTAACTCAACCAATCGACGCTGTTGACTTTGCCGGGTTCAAACTGCACTTCTTCAAACAGTGATCGCGACAGTGCTTGCACCAAGCCGCCTTCAATCGTGTAGCGCAGCGTCTCGGGGTTAACGATCAGGCCGCAGTCATGGCCCACGGTGAATTTTCGGGCCCAGATGCGGCCGGTCTTGCGCTCCACCTCGATCTCTGCAATCACCGCCACGATGGTGCCCGCGCGTTGGGCGTAAGCCATGCCGCGCCCTTTGAGCAGCGCGCCCGATTTATCCCCCGTGCCGGAGACGCGCGTTTGCCAACCCGCTTTGGCTGCCGCTGCTTTCAACACGGCGTGGTCGCGTGGTGCTTTCTGGTATTTGAGCCGGAATGCCATCGCATCTTCACCCGTGCCGTGGGCCAGCTCATCAATGAACTGTTCGCTGGCAAAGTGAATTTGCAAACCTACCGGGTCGCGCATGTGCGAGGTGCGCAGCGGCGAAGCGCTGGCAATCAAGTCAGGCACCACCTCCCAGCCCAGCAGCTTGTTGTCAAAACCATAGCTCTCTGACGGCACGCCAAAGCCCACGCCGGCACGGGGCTGCAAGCCCATCTCCATGCCGACCAAGCTGTCGCGCGGGTCGGACTCGTTGCTCTCAATCGTGGCGCGCGAGAAACCGCGCGAGATGAACTCGTAGCCCACCACTTTGCCCGACGCATCGATTGCAGCGCGTGCGCGGTGCACCGAGGCCGGGGCCTTGGGGTCCCAAGCCGTGGCATCGTGCCGCATGCCCTGCACCCGCACGGGTTTGCCGGTGAGTTTGGACAACATGGCTGCGTCCATAGCGGCGTCACCCGCGTCATTGCGGCCATAAGAGCCGGGGCCGATGACCCAGATGCCGTTCACACTGCCTTTGGGCAGGCCCAGCAAATTGGCCACGCCATCGGCGGCGTAGTGCGGTTTTTGGGAGCCCGTCCACAGCGTGGCGCTGTCCGCCTTGGCATCGACAATGGCGCAGGCCGGGCCCATGCTGGCGTGGGATTGAAAGGGCCAGCGGTATTCGAACTCAATCACTTTGGCTGCACCGGCAAAGGCCGCCGCCACGTCACCATTTTTGGCTTCATCCTCACGCTTGACGGTAGGCGCGGCCTTGATGAAGTCATGCACGGTTTTGGATGACGGCAATGGGTTTTGGGACGCCGACCAAGTTACTTTGAGCTGCTGCGCCGCGCGCACCGCGTCCCATTCTTTCTCGGCCACCACGGCCAAGAAGTTTTTCTCATGCACCACGCGCGCACCCTTGATGGCGGCGATGGAGGCCGCGTCCACCTTCTCTGCCACGCAACCGGCCAACGGTGAGCGGATCACTCGGGCGTGCAGCATGCCAGGCACTTTCACATCGTTCATGTGGCCTGCGGTGCCAAACACTTTGCCCGCCACGTCGTTGCGGGGGAGCGCTTGGCCGACCACCTTGTAGTCCGCCGGGGACTTGAGCTTGGCCTTGACTTTGATCTCCAACGGGTTGCCAATTTTTTGGTTCCACTCGACCTTGGTATTGAAGAATTTGCCACCGATCAACTCGGCATACGTCACGCGCTGGGCCGGGTTGTCCAGCGAGGTGATCACGCCGTCGTTCACGGCAAGTCTTGGCAGGGCCACACCCAGCTTGGCGGATGCGGCTTCCAGCAGCAAACGGCGCGCTTCAGCCGCCGCGTTGCGCAAGGGTTTGCCCCCGGCCTGAATGCCCAGCGCGCTGGACGCGCCGCCCTGGTTCATGGAGCTGGCGTTGTTGCCCTGGAGGATGCTGACCTTGGCATAGGCCACGTCCAACTCTTCAGCCACGATTTGCGCGATGGCCACGGCCAAGCCTTGACCTAAATCGACCTTGCCGTAGAAGGCTGTGACGCGGCCATCGGGCGCGATGGCGACCCAAGAGTCCAACTCATCTGCGGTGAGGGCTGGCTTGGTGCGGCTGCCCACTTGCGCATGGGCCGAGCCTGCTAGCCAGGGGGCGGATGCGCCCACGACCAGCGCGCCGGATGAGAGGAGGAATTCGCGGCGTGTGGCGGAATGAATGTGCGGTGTGATCATGCTGCTTCCTTTTATGGATTGAAACCGTTCTGGCTGAACTTGTCGAAGCCTTGCGAGCCCTTCGACAAGCTCAGGGCGAGCGGAACTATTCGTGTTCGGTCTTAAGTCGCGGCCAGCATGCTGGCCTGCGCACGCTTGATGGCGCGCAGGATGGACACATGCGTGCCGCAGCGGCACTTCAGGTCACGCAAGGCCTCACGCATTTCAGCGTCGCTGGCCTTGGGTTTTTCTTTTAGCAAGGCGGCAGCCGTCATGACCCAGCCGTTGATGCAGTAACCGCACTGGGGCACTTGCTCGGCCAAAAATGCGGCTTGAATGGGGTGCGGTTTCGCAGGCGTGCCCAAGCCGGCCAGCGTGGTGACGCTCTTGCCTGCAATCGCTGCCACGGGCATCACGCAGGAGCGAATCGGTTGCCCATCCAACTGCACGGTGCAAGCCCCACATTGCGCCAGACCGCAGCCGAACTTCGGGTTCTTCAGGTTCAGGTCATCGCGCAGCGCGTACAGAAGAGGCATGGCCGGATCGCCATCAATTTTCACGCCCTTGCCGTCCACCTTGAATTGAGTGATTGCCATAAAGTCTCCTTAGCTTGTCATTGAAAGTTCTGCTTCGTTCGTCGTCATATCTGCCCGCTCATCCAGCGCCTGAATCAATGCTTGGCGCAAGGCTGGGTCGCTGCTGGCGTGTCCGGCTTCGGGCACGATGCGCAATGTGCTGCATGGCCAGCTTTGGTGCAACTGCCAGGCGGTCGCCATGGGCGTCACTACATCCCACTGGCCTTGCACGATGGTGCCAGGGATACCGTGTAAGCCTTGCGCGGGCCAGACGTGGCCAGAGGCGCCGAGCCAGGGATCACGCATGAACATGTTCGCGGAAATACGGGCCATGGCCAAGCTGTGATGCGGGTCGGGTGCTTCCGTGCGCTGGGCGGTGTTTGAGCGGGGCGCGGTGTGGATGCTGCTGACCGCGCTTTCCCAAGCGCACCAGGCCTGCGCTGCTGCTTGTGCCTTGGCCTTGTCGTCGCCTTGCAGGCATTGGTCATACGCCATGAGCAACTGCTGCTGATCTATAGCCCCCAAGGGCCACAGTGATTCCAAAGCTGTCGCAAACGCCTGCCACGCCTGCGGAAAAATTTGACTCGCTCCACCGGGCTTGTACAACCAGTCCAGCTCATGTGGCTGCGCGCCAAACACACCGCGCAGCACCAAGCCTTGCACGCGTGTGCGGTGATGGCGGGTGTAGGCCAGCGCCAGCGTGGTGCCCCAGGAGCCGCCAAAGAGTTGCCAGCGCTCAATGGCCAAGGCATCACGCAGCGTCTCCATATCGCTCACCAAGTCTTCGCAAAAATTGTGAGTGGTTGAAGCGTGCGGTGTCGAG
Organism: Comamonadaceae bacterium; assembly: GCA_025356545.1. Classification (GTDB taxonomy): domain Bacteria; phylum Pseudomonadota; class Gammaproteobacteria; order Burkholderiales; family Burkholderiaceae_C; genus CANCDA01. The sequence goes on along the minus strand of JANXSU010000252.1, from coordinate 8,328 downwards.
CGACCACAGCCGCGTTGATCAAACAACACCACGCGGTAGCGGCGCGGGTCGAATAAGCGGCGCGACAGCGTGCTGCAGCCACCACCCGGCCCGCCGTGCAAAAAGACGATGGGCTGACCTTGCGGATTACCGCATTGCTCCCAATAAACCCGGTGTCCATGGCCCACGTCCAACAGGCCGCTGGCATAGGGTTCGATGGCGGGGTAGAGCATGGTGTTCAGTCTGCCGTGAGGGCTTCAACCAAGGGCGATGGCTGAGCCGGTGGCGAGACACGCCCCAGCGCTGCCGAGGTCGGGAATACCAGCGATTTGATGACCACCGGCACGGCGCCCGAGGTCTCCAGCAGCGCACCGATGTCCACGAAATCAAGCTCGCTCAAGGTGATGCCATCGACGGAGATCACCGGGAAATCTAGCTGCGCCTCTTCGTGAAAATGAATACCAATCAAACCACCGCAATCGGCCTCGCCCACCAGGATCAGGGGATGGCCTTGCGCAGTGATGGCAGCCATGCCTTGGGCCACCGCACGGCAAAAAGCATCGAGCCGGTCAAAGGTGGCCGAACCCTGCCAGCGGTAGCTCAAGGCCACTGCTTGCTCGCCCGTGTGCAAGTCCAAACGGCGCAGGGCGCGGCGAATGGCCTCAGTCAAGGCGGGGCCGTCCAGCACGTCAGCAGCCAAGTCCCAATGCGGCGCAATCACCGGCACATTGCGCAGGGGCAGCAAACTGATGGGCTCCACATAAATCGTGCTGCCGCTGACCTGCACCGTGTACTGCGATGCACCAATCACCGTGGCGCGAATGCCTTGCTCGGGCGTTTCCAAACGCGGCCCCCAGCTTTGCGCGCGGGCCAGCACCGCAGCGGCCAGCAGCGGGCCGAGGTCGCCATAGCTCGTCGGCTCGCGGCCATAGATGTATTCAGACACACCGCCTGAGAACGTCAGCACATCGGGGCGTTGCTGCACGCGCAAAGGATCAAGCCGCAGTAGCGCGGCGGTCACGGCATCGGGCGTTCCACCACCTGCCACGACGAACATACGATCCACCATTTTGTTAACCATGCGCTGCAAATCTTCGGACGCCACAGGCTGGCCTAGCATGAGGGTGAATCCAGCCTCTTGCGCAAAACGTTGACCCGCTTCTTCAACACGGGTGACAAAACCCTGCGCATCAAAAGCCACGATGCGCGCGCCAATGTCCACGGCGGTGAGATCGGCCAAGACACCGTCTTCGCACACGGCAATTTTGGTGGTGCCGCCGCCGATGTCGATGTTCATCACCCGCACGCCCTCGCGCACCGAGCGCGCTGCCGCGCCCGAGCCAAAGGCCGCCAGCGTGGTCTCTAGCGCGTCGCCCGCGCTGACCGATACGAACTTGCCCGCCTGCGCAGCAAACAAATCGGCGATGGCGCGCGCATTGCTGCGGCGCACGGCCACGCCAGTGAGAATCAACGCACCTGAGTCGATAGCACTGGGTTCAACCCCGGCCTGTTCGTATTGCGCTTGGATGAAGTTGCCAAGCACCTCGGCGTCGATGCTTTGGTCGACCGCATAGGGGGTGAGCAACACATCGGACTCGTGCAGCACCGTGCGCTCGGCCACGATGTAGCGGTTGTCCAGTCGCTCCAGCACCAGGCGTGAGAACACCAAGTGGGAGGTAGATGAGCCGATATCCACGCCCACACTCACCAAGATGATCTCGTCTTCAAACTCCAGGCTGCGCCGCACATTGCTGAAGAACACGCGGCCACCTGGGGTCGAATCCCGTTCGGGCTGAAGCCCTTCCCGTTCGAGCTGAAGCCCTTCCCGTTCGGGCTGAGCCTGTCGAAGCCTGTCTTGATCAAGCTCGGGAGGCCCTTCGACAAGCTCAGGGTGAACGGAGGTGATAGGTGTGCTCAAGACAGCATCAGCCCGCCGCACCCACCGGCCCGTCCAGCGATTTCTTGGCCACCGCGCCTTCGGGCTTGACGTACCAGGCCGGGTCCATTCGAATAGGAATCCCGTGGCTGTTCAGGTCAGCTTCGTACTCGGTGCGCAAAAACGGATCTTCCATCCAGTAGGGGATGGCGGTGCCGCCTTCGGTCACGTCCATGGCGGTGTAGTCGGTGTGCTTGGATCCGGGTGCGCCAGGGTCGCGCCCCGGGTTGTGCGGGCCAAACCAGGCCGTCAGGCGCAGTGGCTCGGCGCCCGAGCTGAAGTGCTGGTGATACCAGCGCGCGCCGCCGGGGGCGGCAGACACCAAGCCACCGGCTTCGTAGTCGATGCGGCGCACTTGGTCGGCCTTGCCATCTTTCCACGGGGTCTCACCCAGGCGCTCGGGCCAGGTGTAGGTGTAGCCCTTGCCGCTCAGGCAGATCAGCACGGCGGCCGAGGTGTGGGCGTGCGCCTTGGAGTAACGGCCCTGCTCGTGTTGACCGATCCAGAAGTAAAAGCAGTTGTTGGTCATGAAGGGCTCGACCCTGCGCCAGCCGACCGAGCGACGGTTGTCCAGCGGCAAGTCGCAGTGCACCACGTCGGGGATGAAGTTGGTGCGGCGCATGGCCAAGCCGCGCACCGGGTCGGGTTCGATCTCGTCGCGCGCTTTGAAAAAGTCGTCCGCCCCGTTAAAGCGATCACGGAAAATGAAGGGGTTGTTGAACACCGCCTCGGTGTTGTTGAGCATGTTCATCACGTTGGGCGCGGTGTTGCCCGCCATCAGCAGCGCACCGCTGGAGGTGGCGTTGACGATGCGAAACCAGGCGTTCATGGGAATGGAGAACATCGAGCCTTTTTGCCACTCGAACACGTGCTTCTTGGTGTCGCCCTCTTGCCAGACTTCGGTCGTGCCCCGACCTTCGATCACCAGGTAAATCTCCTCGTACATGTGCTTTTGCGCGTTCAGCGCGCCGCGTGGCGGCACCTCCACCACAAAGCTGCCCCATTTGGTCTCGGTGCCCAGCAGTTGCAAAAAGTGGCCCCGGCCCCCCGTGCGCTTCCAGGGGGAAAGCGGCAGCTCTTGCACCTTGTTGATGCCCACGTCGCGAAACACAGGGATGCCCTCGGCCTCCATGAAAGCGTCATACGGCGTAGGTTGCTTTTTGAACTCGCCGAAACCGGCTTTTTTGTTGCCAGAAGGTTCGTGCCAGTGGGAGGTGTCTTTGTCGTGGGGCATGGGGCATCTATCAGGTTTAAAAAGGACTCAAGGTGCGTCAGAAATCGTTCCTTTATAAGGAACGTCGTTCTACCATGCTAGACGAAGATGCTTTGCGGCGTCAACAGGGCTTGCCCACCCCTGGGTACAAGTGGGATACAAGAAGACACGAACCACTACTTGAAAAAAACAGCAGGAATATTTCCATTGTGTAAATTAAATAGATCGCCAGGGTAAATCCCTATAGGTTAACCAAGGTTTTTTTCGCTTAATTCCATCACTGTCTTGTTCGAAAGAACGATGTTCCCACATGCGGAACAAAAGCCAGTTTCATAGCCCCAACTTAGGGGAAGATATCAATGACAAACTTTTGGAGACAACATGAAATTTAAATATGGTTTGGTGACGGCGGGCTGCTTGGTTGCGATGGGCTTAGCAGGTACGGCGCAGGCGGTACAAGTTGCAGGTGAATTGCTCGACGTGTATGGCAATTTTTATCCACAGTACCAGATCAGCAGTTTTGCTGATGGCGCCACTGGCACCCAGCAAAGCCCCATGACGGCGGGTTTAAACACACCAGCCACACCCACAACAGCACTTACGAAAGCAAACATCACTCAGGTGAACTGGGTCAATTCCTACTTGGGCTTCAAAGGCCAAAAAGCCTTTGGCGACATCACAGCAGGCTATGATTTCCAAGGCGTAGTGATGTCAAACGGTACCTTAGCCACAGAAACCAATGCCATTGGTGCAGCGCGTGACGCATTTGTGTTTGTAGCGCATAAGAAGTTTGGCACTTTGCAGTTCGGTCAAATGGACACGATTTACAAAGAGTTTGGTGACCGCGTGCGCCTGCTGGGCACCAGCTCCAGCAACTTCACTTCAACCAGCGGTATCGTGTCGGGCGTGACTTGGAAAGCACCCACAGCCAATGCAGCAGGTACGACTTCATTTAACACCCGTATCAACGGCCAGGTGCGCTGGATCAGCCCGAACTGGAGTGGCGTGGAAGTCGGCGTGTCAATTCGCCCCGACCCCGCCCGCACCACGACCACGGATGCATCACTGTCTGCCATGGGCATTCGCTGGAGCAATCCCAAATATTACGTGGGTCTGGCGCAAGAGGTGCACAACGACTACCGCACAATGAGCGGCACCAATGCTGCTGATGTAGGAACGAACATTTTCAGCGTCGCACCGCGCTCCAAAGACACCGCAACACGCCTGTCTTTTGGCTACACCGCTGAGACCTACAAACTTGGCGCTGACTTTTCCAACTTGAAGTACACCGAAGACGCCACTATTGCGGGCAACTTCAGCAGCTATGAAACCACCGGCTGGCAAGTCAGCGGCGAATACTCGATCAACAATGAAGTCACCGTGGGTGGCAACTACGGTAAAAATGCGGCCGGTAGCTGCTCTTTGCTGGGTGTAGCGACCTGCTCTACCGATGGCTTGGGTGGCTCCATGATGAGCTTGGGTGCACGCTACGACTATGACAAAAACATCGGCTTCTTTGCCCTCTACGGTAAGAGCATGGTCAACTCAGCGGCCGTGCTGGCCAGCGGCAACGTGGGTGGCGATGTGACGAACGTGGCACTGGGTCTACAGGTCAAGTTCTGATCCCTGCGTCTTTAAAATCAGCAAAAGCTCCTTGTGGAGCTTTTGCTTTTTTGTTTTTCAACCGATGTAGAAAAACATGAGAACACCAACGCTATTTCGCCGACTAGATCCCATGTGGGTGGCATTGGCTGTCACTTGTGCCGCCTTGCCGGTACTCGCACAAACCGAGTCGCTGATGCTGTCCGAAGCACCTGACCGCGCCACTAAAGTGTTAACTGCTGCAAGCAAAGAAGGCTCACTCACGCTGTACACGGCATTCAGGCCGCAAGACTTGCCCATCGTCCTCGCACCGTTTGAAAAAAAATACGGCATCAAAGTCAACGCCTGGCGCTCTGGCAGCAACAACGTCACGCAGCGTGTGCTGCGGGAGGCGGGTAGCAAGAACGCGGCGGTGGATGTGGTGATGATGCCGGCCACCGAGATGGTGGCGCTGTACCGCGAAAAGATTTTGCAGCCGGTAACGTCACCCTATTTCAAAGACCTGCTTGCCACAGCGGTACCACCGCATAAAAACTGGTCCACCGTGTTCATGAACGTCACGGTACAGACCTACAACACCAATTTATTGAAGAAGGCAGACCTGCCAAAAACCTACCAAGACCTGCTCGACCCGCGTTGGAAAGGCAACCTCGGCGTGGAAGCCAAGGCTGATGAGTGGTACAGCAAAGTCGTGCTCGCCATGGGCGAAGAAAAAGGCAGCAAGTTGTTCAGAGACGTGGTGGCGCGCAATGGCATCTCCACGCGGCTGGGCGTGTCACTCTTGCACAATCTGGTGATCGCGGGTGAAGTGCCGCTGGCCTTGACGGTCTATATCGATCTGCCTGAGAAAGACAAACGCGCGGGCAAACCGGTGGACTGGTTTGCCCTGGAGCCCGTGGTGGCGCAGGGCTTCAACATGGGTGTTGCGCAAAAGGCATTGCACCCGAATGCGGCACTCTTGTTTTACGAGTACATGCTCTCACCCGAAACCCAAAAACTGCTGGCCTCTTTGCACTACTATCCGGCCAGTACAAAAACCCCATCGCCTTACCCCGGATTGAAGTTGGACGTGATTGACCCCGTCTACAGCGTGGACAACTTCGCCAAGTGGAACAAGGCTTTTGAAGACACCATGACCAAACAGGCACGATAAAAATGGCAGCCAAAAAAACACCTTCCCCAAAAGCAACAGGTAAATCCGCAGGCCGTGGCTACGCCGACCTGCACGAGCACCTCGCTGCGCTGGACAAAGCGGGCCTGCTGATCACCATCGACCGCCCCATCAACAAAGACACCGAGCTGCACCCGCTGGTGCGCTGGCAATTCCGCGGCGGCATTGCCGAGCCGGATCGCAAAGCGTTTTTGTTCACCAATGTGGTCGATGGCAAGGGCAAGAAGTACGACATCCCGGTGGTCGTGGGCGCCCTGGCTGCCACGCGAAAGATCTACAGCGTGGGCATGGGCTGCGCGATTGAAGACATCGGCAAGACCTGGAACCACGCCATTGCACACCCTGTGCTGCCCAATGTGGTGACCGATGCGCCCTGCCAAGAGATCGTGGTGATGGGCAAAGAGCTGCTGAAAAAAGGCAAGGGCCTGGACAGCCTGCCCATCCCCATCTCCACCCCGGGTTGGGACAACGGCCCCTACACCACGCTCTCGCAGTACATCTCCAAAGACCCGGACAACGGCATCCAGAACATGGGCATTTACCGCGGTCAGGTCAAGTCGCCCACGCGTTTGGGCATGAACCCCTCCATGGAAAACCAGCCTGGCATCATGGCCCACTGGGAAAAAGCCAAAGCGCGTGGCGAGCGCTTGCCCGCAGCGGTGATCTTGGGTTGCCCACCCAGCGTGGCTTTTACCTCGGCGCAAAAATTGGCAGAAGACGTGGACGAGTTGCACGTGGCCGGTGGCCTAGCGGGCGCGCCCATCAACGTCGTCAAATGCAAGACGGTGGACTTGCTCGTGCCCGCCGAGGCCGAGATCGTGATCGAGGGCTACATCGTCACCGAAGCGCTGGAGCCCGAAGCGCCGTTTGGCGAATCACATGGCCATGTGAACCTGCAAGAGTACAACGCCTACATGGAAGTCACGGCTATCACGCGCCGCAAAAATGCCATCCTTACCTCCATCATTTCGCAGGTCACGCCGTCGGAGTCCAGCCTGATCAAACGTGTGGCGCTGGAGCCGGTGTTCTTGAACCATTTAAAGCGCTCCATGGGCATCAAGGGTGTGATCAAGGTCTCCATGCATGAGCCGCTCACCAACTTGCGCAAGGTGATTGCCGTGGTAGTGGACCGCAAGACGCCGGTGAGCGAGGTGTGGCGCGCGCTCTACGGAGCCGCATCGCTGCTGCGATCTGGCGGCAAGATGGTGATTGCCATCAACGAAGACATCGACCCTGACAACGCCGACGCGCTGCTGTGGGCCATGAGCTACCGCGCCAACTTTGCGCTGGACTTGCAAATTCTGCAAAACCGCGACCCCGGCCATGGCCCACGCAGCCCGCGCAATGGCGGCTTGGACGCTTCGCTCTTGATCGACGCGACGCTGAAAGACGACTTCCCGCCCATCGCGCTCCCTAAGAAAGAGTTCATGGAAAACGCCAAGAAAATCTGGGAAGAGCTGGGCCTGCCCAAGCTCAAGCCCGAAGCGCCGTGGCACGGCTATTCGCTAGGCGACTGGACCGACCGCAACGCCCTGATGGCCGAACGCGCCGTGCGCGGTGATTACTTCGTCACCGGCGAAGAAATCGCCAAGCAACGCCGCAGCGACGTGAAGATGAACACCGAAGTCAAACACGTACCGGGGTTTGAAGCCATGTTGGGTAAATCGGCAGTGAAAAAGCCTGCAAAAAAGACGGCGACAAAGACCAAGTCAAAGGGTTAACAGGAAGAGGGGCTACGACAAACGCAGCCCTCACCAGAGCCAAGTCATTTGCAGATGGCTATCCCAGTAAACTTGGATTTAGCGTCCACATGGCTAAGGTAAGCAGCGTGGCAAACGACACCCATGCCAGGTAGGGCAGCAACAGAACAGCAGCTAGTTTTTGGACCGACCAGAACGCGACGATGGTGCCGACAATAAGCCCCCACAGCAGCAAGATCTCAGCGAACGCCCAAGCCCCTTGGTGCCACACAAAGAACAGCCACGTCCACAGCGCGTTGGCGGCCAACTGCACAATAAAGAGCCAGAGTGCCGCACCCGCACGTCGCCAACCCTGCGTGCGCCAGACCAGCCACGCCGCGATGGCCATCAACAGGTAAAGTACCGTCCAAACCGGCCCAAACAACCACGCCGGTGGTGCCCACGCCGGGCGCAGCAGTTGCATGTAAAACGTGCCCGCCTGCGCCGAGGCGAAGGCACCGATGGCTGCGGCGGTGAAGGTCAAGACCAGCCAGCCGACAAAGCCCATGATTTGTTTTTGAACAGATGGATAGGGGTTCATGTGAGGGGAATTTAATTAACAGTCCACGATCACTACTGTCCGGTCAAAACCCCAACAAAATCAACTGGTTAGCGTCAGGTGGTAGTTGAGTTTTGTAGTCATCGGTCTGTAAGGCGCATGAAATCAGGGTTTTCTCAAAAACCGAGA
>JANXSU010000241.1 GCA_025356545.1 Comamonadaceae bacterium | reverse complement strand
GCAGCAGTATCAGCCGTTTTAGCTGTACCAGCGCTAGCGTCAGCGGCAGCAACAACAATAAGGGCATCACGAGCGGCAATGTTTGCATTGACGACTGCCAAGGCAACAGCCTTAGTAGCATTAGCAGTTACAGATGAACCGTTTGTAAAGCCAACCGTGCCGTCATTAGAGTTTGCAGTCAAAACGCCAGCACCGGTAATTGCAGTCGTGCTAGTCGCAGTTGTTGTAGTTGAGGTGACATCACCAGCAGCAGCAGTAACAATAACAGCGCCAGCTGCTTTGATAACGGTATTTTTGCCGCCAGCAGTAGTTACAGCGCCAAGGCCGTTTGCAACGTTGATATCGGTGGTGGCAGCAGCTTTAACACCAGCGATTGCACCTGTAGAAGTCACGTTCAGAGTTGAAACGCCTGTGAAGCCAGAGATGTCAGCCGCAGTAATCGCTGCTGTAGCAGTCAGATTCACGATTTCAACACCAGCAACAGTTGCGCCTACAGCCGTAGTTAATGCACCAAGAGAAATAATATTCAGAGTATCGGTACCAGCACCACCATTGATACTATCTAATGAAGTGAATGTTTCGGCACCACCAACCAAAACAGCATTGAAAATGTCATTGCCAGCACCGCCAGTGAACGCAGCGCCAGCATCAACACCAGCAGTGAGCGTGAAGGTTGAACCCACATTAATGATCAAACCCGATACGGTAGTTGCAACACCCGTGATGGCTGGAGCGGCGGTTGCTTGGCTGACGATAGGTGCCAGGTAAGCGCGGCCAGCAGCAGTCGATGCAGTGTTGAGTTGCGAGTAACCGGCGTTGACGGTTGGGTCGGTCAGTGCGTTGCTGAAGGCAGCGATGGCGAGCAACTTGCTCTGGGCAGGCTGCTGGTAAGCGGCGGGCACGTTGGTAGCACCCAGGTAGCTGGCAAAAATGGTCCATGCGGCGCCGGCGGCAGAGATGGTGCCGTTAGCGATCAGGTTGCCCCAAGCGGTTTGCTCAAACGCGCTGGCTGCAAAGCCGAACTGTTGCAAGAAGATTTTGTTAACCAGGGTAGAAGGGCTGTCAGTAGCAGCAAACACGCCTTCGGCTACAGCTGCATTGTAAAAAGCGGTCTGCAGAGCTGCAGAGGGCTGATCTTTCAAGGCGTCCGTGAGGGTGGCGGTGGCAGAGCGCCACTGCGTGTCAGCAGGGCGGCCCATGTAGGCGAGGAATAGTTGGTCAGCGACGGCTTGTGACATTTATAGGAACTCCATTAATAAAATAAAAAGTAACAGTTGCTTTTTCCACAGCGGTTAACGCTAGTCAAACCACTACAGCGCTGGCGATGCTACCAGAAAGGCCCTCCATTGGGCTTGCTCGGATTATTAGGCGTAGCCTTTGTACAACAATGTGACGTGCATCACATTGTTGCAATTAACCCGGTGTGGCCTGCGCCGGGTGGGTTTGTAACAACTGCTGGGCCAGCTTGCTGGCAGCCTGCTGCCAGTTGCACTGCGCCATGATGCGCTGACCAAAGGCGAGTGACTCGGCGCGCAGCGCCGGGTTGCTGTGCATGCGCAGCATGGCTTGGGCAATGCTGTCTTCTGAGGCTGGGTCAAACTGGCAGCTGGGGGCGGTAACCTCAGGCAGAGACGACACGCCCGAGGCCAGCGCGGGCACGCCAAAGTGGTAGCTTTCTAGCACGGGCAGGCCCAGGCCCTCATATAAAGAGGGGAAGACGGTGGCAAAGGCGTTGCGGTAGCAGGTGGCCAGGGTGGCGTCACTGATGTAGCCGGTGATGATGACATCGACCCCCGGCTGCATGCCTAGGCGGGTGGCCAAGGCGGCCAGGGCCTTGCGCTGGTCGGCATGGAGGGAGCAGGCGATGACCAGGGCTGGGGCTGTTTTATCTTGACTTGCTTTATCTTGGCTTGCTTTAAGGCCCGCCAGCACGCGGGCAAAGGCGCGCACCAGGCCTTGTACGTTTTTGCGGAAGTCGCCACCGCCGACGTAGAGCCAGTAGGGTTGGCGCAGAGAGAAGGTTTCGCCTTGCTCGTTACTAATGTGCAAAGGGGTGTGCGTGGGGGCGGCTTCAGCGGGCGGGTGGTCTGGGCTGGCGGGGGGCAGGCTGCTCCAGCGGGTTTCGTCTATGCCGCCATAGATGTTGGTGACTTGGGTCAGGGAGATGTGGGCGGCATGGGCCACGTCGTGGCGAGCGCTTTCGCTGATGGCAAAGAGGTGGTCCACGGCGGGCAGCAGGCTAAGCTGGTAGGCGTAGCGGCGGGCCAGGTACGGGTCTGTCAAGTACTCGGCCGGGAACAACCAGGGGATGACGTCATAAACAATAGCGCTGATGTGGGGACGAAAACGCCCCAGCTCCGGGGGGAAGAGCTCTTGCGCGTCTTTGTGCAGCTCAAAAATACAACTTTGCAGGTAGTGGCTAACGCTGGGCAGCGTGGCAATGTCAGCCGGGCCGTTGACGATGCGCCCGCGGGCTTGCAGGGCGGCGTGGGCGTTGGGCAGGGGCTGGGCGGGGTCTATCAGGTAGGCCACGTCAGCCCCCGGCAGGTGCTCTGGCAGGGCCAGGGCCAGCGCAGTGGCGTAGCGGGGGATGCCGCGCTCACGCGCGCTGATTTGGGTGATGCGCATGTCCATGAGCACCAGGGGCCGTGTGGTTTGGGTCGCTTGGGTCGCTTGGGCCCGGGTGCCACCGCTGACGCGGCTTAGGTGCAGGGCGCCTTCTAGTTTGAGCAGGCGCAGCTCGACCTCAGGGTTGGCGGCGGGTGTGTGGTCGTGCCCGCTGCCGTTGAGTCGGTAGCGCAGCTGAAACCACGGGGCCAGTATGCGGTGCAACATGAAGCGTTTGACGCCCGGAAAAGGGCGCAACACAAGGCTCGCCACCCGACGGACCAGGGTTTTTTGGGCCATGGCGTGCCTTAGCGGGGTTTGCGGGCCAGGAGTCCGTAGTCCAGCGGGCCGTCCACCGAAGGGGTGACGGGCTCGTCCAGCGTGGCGTGGTCGGGGCCATCGGTGCGCAAAAAGAAGCGCGCGGTTTGCACCGGGGTAAAGCCCGCGCTTTCCACATAAAAGCGCAGCATGGCGGGCGGCAGGGGGCGGATGTGGGTGGGGTCGTACCAAAAGGTGCAGGCACCGACCACCAGGTTTTCAGGGTTGGGGGTTTCCAGAATGAGCAGGCCACCGGGCATGAGGGCGCGAAAGGCGGCCTCAACCAGGTGCAGGGTTTGGTCAAACGGCAGGTGCTCCACCAGGTGAAAGGCGCTGACCACGGCGAGCGAGCCGGGGGCCAGGCTGTTGAGGTGGGTGAGTGCGTCTGCCAGCACCACCTCCAGGCCTTTGGCGCGGGCAGCGTCGGCCATGGCGGGGTTCAGGTCAACCCCGACAGCCGTGAAGTTGTTGCGCTTGAGCTCCAGCATCCACTCGCCACGGCCGCAGCCGATGTCCAGGCAGGGTTTGCGGGTGCCGGTGCTGGTCATGACCTCACGCACATGGGGGGTGTACCAGCGCACGCGCTCTTCCACCTTCCACTGGCCGCGAAAGGCGTCTTCAAACTTGAGGTAGCTCTCGGGGGTGGCCAGGCGGGGCGGTTTGCCCATGGTGTCCAGGTCGCCCACGGTTTGCTGGGCGATCAAGGCGCGGGTGGTGCCCTCAATGACGCGGCTGTTGGTGGCCAGGGTGGCTTTCCATTCGTTGCGCTGGCTGGCAATGGCGTGGCTGATTTCACCGCGGAAGGAGGTGAGCACCTGCTCCAGCTTTTGGGTTTGGTCGATCAGCTGTTGCAATTGTTGTTGCTGTTGCTGTTGCTGTAGTTGCTGTTGCTGTAGTTGCTGGCTGTGCTCAAGCGTGCGCTGCCCTAGCTGGGTTTCAATGCGGCCAATGCTGGCAATGCGGTGCAGCCAGCGCAAGAGTTTGCCCGCCACGGGCAGGCGGTAGATGCCTTGGTAGTTTGTCATAAGAGTTCTGCTTAGGCGGCGGCTTTGCGCACCACCAGACCAAATGAGGTGGTGACTTGCCCGCCCAAGCTCAGGCGCAGGTGGCGGCGGTCGGTGTAGGGGGCAACGTCCACATAGCGATCAAGGTCGTTGTCGCCCAGGGTGAAGTTGAGGGTGACTTGGTGGCCTTCGGCGGTGAGCTCGGCGGCGAGCTTTTCAAAGTCTTTACGGCGAAAGATGACGATGGGGCCGTTGTCCAGCGTTTCGTCATTAGAGAAGCAGTTGAGCTCTGTGGTGTGCACTAGCAGGCCGCCGGGTTTGATGCAGTTGAGCGAGTTTTTAACGAAGGCCAGGCCTTTTTCAATGTTGCCCAGGTGCTCAAACGCGCACAGGGACCAGGCGAAGTCGTAGCCGGTGAGGTCGGGGGAGATGGCGTTCATGTCGGCCACCTGGAACTTCACCAGCTTCTCAAAGGTGTCAGGCGGGCAGATCCAACGCTCGTTCAGGTCAGCTAAACTGCCGGCGTGCTGGCCAGTGAGCACCCACTCTTGTTGGGCGGAATCCATATCAAGGTCGGTGGCGGTAACTTGCACGCCGCGCGCGGCCAGCACGGCCACAGAGGTTTCACGCCCCACGCCAAAGCCCAGGCCTTTGCGACCGGGGGCCATCATGCCCTCGCCCGACAGCACCTGGAGCAAGAAGCAGTATTCCCACAATTTACGGTGGTAGCGGAAGGGCTCGCGCACCTCACGGCACCAAAATTGAAACTCCGGGGTCTCAAACTGGGCCTGGCTGCAGGCCTGGGAGACGGGGTTGGTAAAGGTGGGGGGGGTGGTGATTTGCATGGAATAAATTATACTGAGGGCCTGATCGCGCATGGTTGTGCGCATGGAGAATACACGATGTTATACAAGCGCAAGGGCTGGGTGTGCCGCCGGATGGCGCTGTGGCTTGACGTTTTGCCTGGCGTTTTGCTTGGCGTTTTGCTTGGCGTTTTTTTAACGGCCTTTGCCGTGAACGCGCACGCGCAGGCGGCGCTGGTGATTTTTACCCAAGGTGACGCCGGGGTTGAAAAGGCAGGCAAGTTTGAGCCCCTGCAAGTGGGGGCCTCCATTGCCGAAGGTGCCTTGCTGCGCACTGGCGCGGGCGGCTACCTGTACCTGAAGCTGGCTGACGATGGCTTCTTTATTCTGCGGCCCAAAACCCAGGCGCGCATTGCCGCTTACCGGCCCGTGCCCGAGCGCCCGGCTGAGAGCGAGTTTCGCCTGGAGCTGCTGGAAGGTGTGGCGCGCGCCATCACCGGTAAGGTGGCTGACCAGGCCAAAGACCGGTTTCGCTTGAACACGCCGGTGGCGGCCATTGGGGTGAAGGGGACTGATTTTGTGGTGTCTGCCACGGCAGATGCCACCTATGTGTCGGTCTATTCGGGCGGCGTGGTGGCCAGCCCCTTCATGGCGGGCTGCGCGCGCGAGGGCTTGGGGCAATGCAAGTCCACCGTGGCCACCACCATGCTGGCTTCGCCCGATGGTTTGCTTGAGGTCAAAGGGGGCACACAAAATGTGCAACTGCTGGACTTGAAGTCCAACCCGGCCTTGCGCCAGCTGACGCCCGACCAGATTGCCCCGCCCGCCAACAACGAAGGGGCCGTGCGCACCCTGCGCCGGGATACCAATGCAGCGGTGCCCGTTTCTGTCACCTCTGCGGCCACGTCTGGCGCCGCCCCTACCCTGGCTTTGGCAGAAAACCCGAACACGACCAGCAGCATTTTGGGTGCTGCCCGACTGCTGAGCGGCGTGACGATGCCCGTCATTGAGCCCCCCACGCAAAAGATTTTTTGGGGCCGCTACGCTGAGGTGGCCAACTTGCCCAAGGGGGTTGATCTGGCTGAGTTCATGAAAGGGCTGGACCCGATTGGTCTGTCATGGCCGTCTTATGTGGTGGCGCGCAACAAAGACCCGATGAGCATGCCCAGCGCGGGCATGATGAGCTTTAATCTGACCAACTCCGAGTCCGGTATTTTCTTGAACAACAACACGTCGGCAGCCATCGCGGCACAAATTGTGAACCCGACTTTGTCGGTTGACTTTGGTAGTCGTGCGTTTGCCACCCAACTCACCGTGGTGGGCGGGGGCTACAAGGCGGACTTTGTGGCCAATGGCACGGTGCAGGCCAATGGCTTGTTTGAGGCGAACGCCGGGCGCTCCAACATGACTTTGTCGGGCGGGCTGGCGGGCAGCCCGGTGGACCAGTCGGCCTATATTTTCTCAGGCCGCATTGACAGCAATGCCGTGGCCTCAGGGGCGACCTTCTGGCGTCGCGCACCCTGACCGCACGGCGGTGGTCTTGGTTTTAAGCAGGGCCATGCCGACGCTGACCGGGTAGTCCCGGTTGATGAGTTCAAAGACGAGGGCACCGTCTTTCCAGTCGTAGTTATGGGTCATGCCGTCACTGGCGTCGGTCAGGCCGTAGCTGATGGAGTAGCTGCCCGCGCCCAAATCCAGGGCTTGGGTAAAGTCAAGTTGTAGCGTTTCACCGGCACGCAGGTCGGTCAGGGGCAGACCCAGGAGGTGGGTGTTGGTGCCAAAAACAGGGTTGCCCACTTTGTCCCGAAACATGATGCCCGCCACCAGGTTGGGGATGTCGGCATGCACTTGGCAGGTGAGGCGCAGGGTGCTGTCTTCGCCACAATTGAGCAGGGAGCGGGCGTGGGCTTCGCGCCCCAGCAGCTCAATGCGCTCAACCGTGACTTCGCCACCGCCCGACCGTGTCGAGGTGCCCGCCTGGCCTGCGGATTGCTGGACGATGCCGGCCTTGCGCTCCCGGTCGAGCACGAGGGCATGGTAAAAATCAAGCACCTCGGTGGGCGGGCCGTCTTTGAGTTTTTTGCCGTTTTCCAGCAGCACGACGCGGTCGCACAGGGCGCGGATGGCACCAAAGTCATGCGAGACAAACAACAGCGTGGTGCCTTGCTGGCGGTACTCACGGATGCGGGCAAAACTTTTGTGCTGAAAATACGCGTCGCCCACGGAGAGGACTTCGTCCACGATGAGCACATCAGGCCGCACTGCGGTGGCAATGCTGAAGGCCAGGCGCGCTTGCATGCCGCTGGAGTAGGTGCGCAGTGGCTCGTCCAGGCGGTCGGCTAGCTCTGAAAATTCGGCAATGCCGGTGAGGGATTGGGTGATTTCGTCGCCCGACATGCCCATGAGCCGCCCCGCCATGAGGATGTTTTGGTGGCCGGTGAGTTCGGGGTGAAAACCTATGCCCAGCTCCAGCATGGCGGAGATACGGCCCTCCAGGTGCACCTGCCCGGCGGAGGGCGTGGTGGTGCCCGCGATGAGCTTGAGCAGTGTGCTTTTGCCTGCACCGTTGTAGCCAAGCAAGGCCACGGCCTCGCCCGCAGCGACGCTGAGGTCAATGTCTTGAAGGACCCAGTGCGCGGTGTGGTTTTGCAGGCGGCCAAAAGAGAGGATTTCTGCGGCCTTGGCCCGGTTGCTGGCATAGCGCTTGTAGTACTTGCCCACGCCTTGCAGGGTGATGCTGCCTTTGTTCATAGTTCGTCTGCCAATTCTGCCGCTTTGCTGCGAAACATGGCGTAGCCGAGCCACAGGGTGAATGCCGCAAAGGCCACGCCTCGGGCGATGGCAAAGGGGTCGGGCAGGCCGGTGTCCATGAAGAGGCCGTGCATGGCCGTGACCATGGGCTCGATGGGGTTGAGGGGGAGCCACTTGCGCAGGGCTTCTGGCAGGACTTGCGCGGGCCAGACGATGGGGGTCAGCCAGAACCAGAACTGAACGACGATGGCCTGGATTTGGTTGATGTCCCGAAAAAACACGTTCAGGGTGCCCAGGGCCAGGCCGATGCCCACGGCCGGCAGGATCATGAGCAGGCTGAACGGCAGACTCAAAAAGAACGCCGCCCAGGTGAGGCGCCCGACCAACAGCATGAAGAGCATGAAGATGCCCAGCATGAGGGCAAAGTTGATGAGCGAGGAAGCCAGGACGATGACGGGTAAGCAGACCTTGGGAAAGGCTGATTTTTTGATCATGTTGCTGTATTCCATGAACATCGTGGAGGAGCGGGTCACGATTTCAGCAAAGCACAGCCAGGGGATGAGGCCGGCGCACAGGTAGATGCTGTAGGCCAGTACGTCGTCGGTCTGGCCGGGCATGCGGGCCCGCATGACGTGCGAAAAAATGAGCGTGTAAACCAGAATCTGCACAAAGGGGTTAATGACCACCCAGAGCATGCCCAGCGCTGAGCCCGCGTAACGGGCTCGGAACTCTTGCATGACGCTATGGGCGATGAACCCACGGTACTGCCATAGCTTTAGAATCATTTGATTTGCTGCCCTGTCATGTGGGGTGGCGTGTGCAGTGTGTTGGCAGGTTTACGGGGCATTGTCTGGTGCATTTTTTGTCGTCTGTGAGAGTTATTTCATTATCGTGCATCTACGGGCTCGCATTGTGGGTGGCGGGGGCTGTGGTGACCCTGCCTTTTCAATCGACCCATGCAGCCGAGGTGTCGGCTGACGAGAACGACGCCTACAACCAGGCCTTGACCGAATTGGGTCTGGGGAACACGCAAAGCGCGATTGAAAAGTTTCAAGCCCTGGTGGCGCGACAGCCCCGCCACCAGGGCGCTCTGCTGGACTTGGCGCTGGCGTATTGCCAGCTTGGCCTGACTGAGCAAGCGGGCGTGCTGTTTGAGCGGCTGAAGGGGCAACCCGATTTGCCGCCGGGCATTGGCGAGGTGGTGAACCATTACCAAAGTGGGGTGTGCAAACCCAAGGTGCCGCAGTGGCGGGCGATGCTGGCCGTTGGCGTTGGGCAGGCGAGCAATCTGAACCAGGCGCCGGGGAGTGGTTTGCTGTATTTGGCACCGTTGGGTGTGACCTTGCAGCTGTCTGATAAATCCCGCCCGAAAGCAGATGCGTTTTTTATCACCGAGGCCACGCTCTCGCGGCAGGCGACGGGGCCGGGCTTGAGCATGGGTGTTTTTTTACAGGGCACGGGTTACGCCCGCGAGTCTGATTTTGACAATACGCTCGCACAAGGCGTGCTGTCTTACCGCCGCCAGCTGGGGCAGGCGACCTGGGACACCCAGGGCGCGCTGTGGCACCAAACCCTGGCGGGGCAAGATCGGTTGACGTCGCTCTCGGCCACCACATCGGCCATGTGGCCGGTGGCCGGGCCGACGCAGCCCTTGGCACCGGCTTGGCAGGTGGGGGGGGTCGCGTCTTGGTCCGGCTTTGAATACCCGAACTTGCCAAGTTACCGCTCGCAGCTGTGGGAGCTGCGCGGACGGGCGAATTATCTGCATGGGCCGGCCTTGAGGGTGTCTTCGGATCTGGGCTGGTCGGTTGACAAGGCGCTGGCCGACCGACCGGGCGGGGACCGCGAGGGGCCGGTGGCACAACTGGGGGTGTACTGGACGCTGGCGCAGAATCAAACGCTGGAGCTGGTTCACAAGCGCTCCTGGATGTCAGACTCGGCCCCTTACAGTCCGGTGTTTTTTGGCGATGTGCGGCGCAGCAACCAGCAGTCGTCATGGTACGGCGTGTGGCGGTATCGGATGTCGCCCCGGCTGCAATGGCGGGTTGAGGGGCGCTACGGCACCAGTACTGATGCGGTGGAGTTGTTTAATTTTGATGCTTCGTCGCTTGCTGTAATGCTTGAATGGCCCTTGCTATGAGTGCGGCGCCACGGATGCCGGGGCTGGATGCCTTGCGTGGTCTGGCGGCCTTGGGGGTCTTGTTTTGGCACTATGGCGCTCACTTTGGGGCGACGCCTCTGGCGGAGGGTTTGAGGCCTTTTTATGCGGCCGGGCTTTATCTGGTGGATGTGTTCTTTGTGTTGTCAGGTTTTTTGCTGGGCACGCTCTATGTCGGCCAAACGACATGGCGGGGTTTTTTGTTGAAGCGGGTGGCCCGTCTTTTCCCGCTGCACTGGATCACCCTGGTGGTGGTGGCACTGTTGCAGTATGGGTATTTCGCCCGCACCGGGGGGTTCTTTATTTACCAAGGCAATGACGTGGCGCATTTCCTGATGAATCTTGGCCTTGTTCAATACGTGGGCTTGCAAACGGCTTTTTCGTTCAATGGGCCAGCGTGGTCTATCTCGGTGGAGTGGCTGGCGAATTTGGTGTTTGTCGCGTTGCTGCTTGTGCCCGTGTTTCATCGCAGTTTGTCTGTGGCGTTGGTGTGTGTTTCGGCAGCGGGGCTGTGGTTTTTAAATGGCCATTTAATTGAAGCGGGTGCCTTGTGGGGCTGGCTTGACGCCGCCGTGCTGCGGGGTGTTTTTGGTTTTTTTGTGGGCGTGTGTCTGGCGAGCGTCCCCGCGGGTAAAGGCACAGGCTCAAAGACTTGGGATGGCCTGGGCGTGTTGGCTTGCGCGGGTTTGCTGGCTTTCATGAGTCACCCCGATTGGCAGCGCGTGCCTGGGCTGGATTTTGCGATGGTGGGCGTGCTGGTGCCGGTGCTGATTGGGGCTTGTTCGCGCGGCGTGGCTCTGATCCGTTTGACGCAATGGCGCGGGTTGATTTGGCTGGGCAACGTTTCTTTTTCGGTTTATTTGTGGCACTTTCCGATTCAAATTGGCTTTGCCTTGGTGGTGGCTTATGGGCTGCAGGTGCCTTATGAGTCGCCTTGGGTTTTGGTCTTGTTTATTGGCTTGTGTTACGGGGTCAGTCACATGAGCTGGGTGGTGCTGGAAAAGCCAGCGCAACGGTGGGTCATGGGTGGCCGACTGGGGCGGTGGCTTTCACGTTAATTGAATGATGAATATGTCTGATACAAACAGCGCGAAAAACAGCGTGCCAAAGGGCAGGATTCTGGTGACGGGGGGGGCTGGTTTTGTGGGCCAACACGCTTTGTTGCGCTTGCCCCAAGCCCTGCCGCTTAACGACGCAAAAGGGGATGCCATCAACATCCTTGATCAGGCCGCTTTGCGGCACTATTTTGCAACTCAGTTGCCTGGCGCCGTACTGCATCTGGCGGGCCAGAGTTTTGTGCCTGAGTCGTTCAGGGACCCTGAGGCTACTTATGCAGCCAACTTTACCGGCACGCTGCGTTTGCTGGAGGCGCTGGCCGAAGGTGGCTTCACCGGTCGCTTTGTGTATGTAAGCTCGGGGGATGCCTACGGCTTGGTGGGGCCACAGGATTTGCCGATCCGTGAAGCTTTGCCGCTGCGCCCACGCAACCCCTATGCGGTGAGCAAGGCCGCAGCGGAGGCCTTGTGTTTTCAGTGGAGTCAAACCGGGCCCTTTGAGGTGATGGTGGCCCGGCCTTTTAACCACATTGGTGCGGGCCAGTCTCCCAGTTTTGCGATTTCCGATTTCGCCCGGCAGATCGCCGAAATCGAGGCAGGCAAGCGCCCGGCCATGTTGAGTGTGGGCAATATCGATGCCACGCGTGATTTCACCGATGTGGGCGATGTGATTGATGCCTATGCGCTGCTTTTGCGGCTTGGGCATAACAGTGAGATTTACAATATATGTTCCGGGGTTGAACGTTCCGTGCGTTCGCTGCTGGATCGATTGCTTGAGTTAACGGGCGTAAAAGCAGACATTGTGATTGACCCGCTGCGCTCACGCCCTTCAGAGCAAGCCCGCGTTTGGGGGAGTCACGAGAAGCTGTCACAACACACCGGGTGGAAGCCTGGCGTGCCACTCGATGAGTCCCTTTTGAGTCTTTACAGCTATTGGAAAGAAAAAATTGAACAATAAAAGTGCATTGGTGACCGGCATTACAGGTCAAGACGGGGCCTATCTGGCCAAGCTCTTGCTTGAGAAAGGCTACGCCGTTCATGGGCTTCATGCCCGCCGCTCGACCGACACGCTGTGGCGCTTGCGCGAGTTGGGCATTGCCGGGGACGTGAATTTGATTGAGGGTGATTTGACGGATCTGTCCGCCATGATTCGAGCCATGGAGCAGTCGCGCGCTGAGGAGGTTTACAACCTGGGTGCGCAAAGCTTTGTGGGCACGTCTTGGGGGCAGCCGGTGTTGACCGCCAACGTGACCGGCGTGGGTGCTTTGAATGTGCTGGAGGCGGTGCGCATTGTGAACCCGAAGGCGCGCTTTTATCAGGCGTCCACCAGTGAGATGTTTGGCCTGATTCAAGAGGCCATGCAGAGCGAGACCACACCCTTCTACCCGCGCAGCCCTTACGGCGTGGCCAAGTTGTACGCCCATTGGATGACGGTAAATTACCGTGAGAGTTTTGACCTGCACGCGTCAAGCGGCATTTTGTTCAACCATGAATCACCCTTGCGAGGGATTGAGTTTGTGACGCGCAAGGTGACCGACGCGGTGGCGCGCATCAAGCAGGGCAAACAAAAAGAGCTGCGCCTGGGCAATATCGACGCCAAGCGCGATTGGGGCTTTGCGGGTGACTACGTGGAGGCCATGTGGTTGATGCTGCAACAAGAGGTGGCAGACGACTATGTGGTGGCCACGGGGCAAACCACTACCGTGCGCGACATGTGCCGCATTGCGTTTGCGCATGTGGGCTTGAACCACGAGGACCATGTGGTGATTGACCCCAAGTTTTATCGTCCGGCCGAGGTAGATGTGCTGCTGGGCAACCCGGCCAAGGCCAAGGCCAAGCTGGGGTGGGCTGCATCCACTGATTTACAAACGCTGATCACCATGATGGTGGATGCCGACATGGGGCGGGTCAGTAAGGAGTAAAAATGACTTCGGGCGCAGATCTGAACACTGCACCAACACCTCAAACGATCACGATTCATCTGCAAAACATCCCCCTGCTCGCAGGGGTGGATGAAGCCGCACTGAATCGCTTGGCTGCGGCTTTGCAGATCAAGAAGGTAGAGCGAACTCAACAAGTGATAGAAAAGGGCACGGCCGGTGAGCACTTGCTTTTTTTGCTGGCGGGTCGCTTGCAGGTGGTTGATTTGACCGAGGACGGGCGCGAGATCGGTTTGAATTTTTTGGTGCCAGGGGACTATTTCGGCGAGCTCTCCATTATTGACAACCTTCCTCGTGCGGCCTCTGTGGTGGCTTGCGAGCATTCGCTGATCGCCCTACTGCCCAAGCAACAGGCGCAGGCGTTTATCTATCACACCCCCTTGGTGGTTGAGCGCATGTTGAAGCGCATGGCCAACTCCATCCGAACAGCCACGAATTTCCGGGCCATTGTGGGCATACCGCAGGCCTTTCAGCGCGTTTTTGCGCTGTTGAACCAGTTTGCCAAGGTGGCACCGGGGGGCTTGGTGGTGATTGAAAAAATGCCGACCCAACAAGAAATTGCCATCATGGTCAATACCAGTCGGGAAACAGTATCGCGTGCCATCAATGCCTTGATTGAAAGAGGCGTGGTGGAGAAAGATTTGCGCCGCCTGATTGTTCGTGCGCCCGATGAGTTGCGTAAGGCCATGTTTTCTGAGGCCGTGAGTCCACCGAAAGATGCGACACATAAGGGGTGATCGAACAGAGGGCTGTGGCATTACCGGTAAACTTGACGGTATATGTCACACCCCATAAACCCCCAAGGAATGCACGTGTTGCGTCTCTTTTTCGCGCATTTGATTGCCAAATTACGTGAAGAAGACAAAATCAAACATATGGTCTGGAGCTTTTGGTTGACCTTGGGCGCGTGGCTGCTGTGGAGCCCGTTGCTGGCTTTTTCGGCCGTTTTTTTGCTGGGTCTGGCTAAAGAGTTCTGGGATGCCCGTTATGGCAGCGGATTTTGTTTTTTTGATATGGCGGGTAACTTGATTGGCAGTGCGGCGGGGTTGTTGCTTGTCTTTGTACTGGCCTTTGCATTCACGCCCGTTCTCTCATTTTTCTAATAGTCCGTGAAAATTATTGTTAACGGCACACTCTTGCTAGCCCCTTTGACGGGCATAGGGCAATACATTCGCCATTTGTTCACGGCCATGGATCGAATTTCAGAGGTGCACCTGACCTTGTATTACGGCACCCATTGTGAACAAGGCATGCGCTTGCCGTCTGCCGAAGCCACTGCCGTAGCCATTGCTGTAGCGCAGCGAGGCTACAGCTTTCTAAAGCGTTTTGTGCCGCATCCGCGGGCGATTCGCAGGCTCGCAGATCGGGTGCTGTTTGGTTGGCATACGCGCCGCCAGGGGCAAGAGGAAGTGCTCTACCACGAGCCCAACGGCATGCCGCTGCCCTACAAGGGCCCGCTGGTTATCACCGTATGTGATTTGTCATGCTTTGACCACCCTGAGACCCACCCCAAAGAGCGGGTTGAACTGTTTCAACGTGACTTGCCCAAAGCCATTGAGCGGGCGGACCACATCATTGTGATTTCCCAGGCCACGGGGGCGGCCTTGCAGCGCTGGTTCAACGTGGATGCCGCACGCATCACCAACACCTATTTGGCTGCTGACCCGCGCTTTGCACCGCGCAGCGCCGCCGCGTTGACGCCCGATTTGGCCGGTCTGGGTTTGACCCCTGGTGGTTATGTGTTGAGCGTGGGCACCTTGGAGCCGCGCAAGAACCTCTCGGCCTTGTTTGCGGCTTACGCCGGCCTGCCGGACGCCTTGCGGCAACGTTACCCGCTGGCGGTGGCGGGCATGAGTGGCTGGAATACCGAGGGCTTGATGCGCTCGGCCCAGGCGCTGATGGCGCGTGGCGAATTGCGACTGCTGGGCTATGTGCCCGATGCCTTTATTCCGTCGCTTTATGCGGGGGCAGCGGCTTTTTGCTACCCGTCGCGCTACGAAGGTTTTGGCCTGCCTGCGCTGGAGGCGATGGCGTCGGGCGTGCCGGTGCTGACGTCCAACACTACCTCCTTACCCGAGGTGGTGGGCGATGCGGGTCTGATGGTGGACCCGGATGATGTGGACGGCTTGCGTGAACGTTTGCAACAGTTGCTGGAAGACCGGCCGTATGCCGAGCAACTGGGGCAGTTGGGCCTGCTGCGCGCCCACACCTTCAGCTGGGAGCGTTGCGCTCAGGAGACGTTTGCGGTGTACCAAAAAGTGATGGCACAACGCGGGCACTCATTATGAAAAAAATCCGCGTTCTGCATATTTACCGGACTTACTTTCCCGAGTCTCAGGGTGGGCTTGAAGAGTCGATTCGCCAGCTGTGTCTGGCCACCCAGCCTCTCGGGGTAGAGAACACCATTTTTGCTTTGGCGAAAAATCCCGTCCCCTCAGAGCTGGCTTTGCCTGAAGGTCAACTGATCCGCGCAAAATCGTGGTTTGAAATTGCGTCCTGCAACTTTGGTACTTGGCAGGCCGTGCGGCGCTGCCGAGCTGCTGCCGAGCAGTGCGACATCATTCAGATTCACTACCCTTGGCCTTATGCTGACTTGCTGCTGCCTTTGATTCGCACGCGCCAGCAGCCGGTGCTAGTGACCTATGTGTCTGACATCGTGCGCCAAAAGAGCTTGGGGCAGCTGTACGCGCCGTTGCGGCGTTATTTGTTGGCCAAGGCCACCAAGATTGTGGTGTCATCCCTCAACTATGGGCGCAGCAGCGACGTACTGGTCAATTTGCAAGAAAAACTGGTCTGTATCCCGCATTGTCTGGGTGCGATCGCACCGTCCGAGTCTGGTTTGATCGACCAATGGGAAGCCCGCTTGGGGCGCAATTTCTTCTTGTTTATTGGTGTTCTGCGCTACTACAAAGGGTTGGATTTCTTGCTGGACGCCGCAGGCCAGGTGGATTCGCCCATTGTGATTTTGGGCGACGGGCCCGAGGGCAAACGACTCCAGCACGAAGCGCAGCAGCGCGGCCTGACCAATGTGCAGTTTTTGGGTGCGCTGGACGACGCTGACAAGCACGCCATCCTGACGCTGTGCCGGGCCATTGTTTTCCCCTCTCACCTGCGGTCTGAGGCCTTTGGCATGACTTTGCTGGAAGGGGCGCAAGCCGCAAAGCCCTTGATTTGCTGCGAGATAAGTACCGGCACGACCTGGATCAACCGCGACGGGGAAACCGGCCTGGTGGTGCCGCCTGAGGACTCAGGCGCGCTGGCCCGAGCCATGAACACGCTAGCGCATGACGACGTCTTGTGTGCTCGCCTGGGCGAGGGTGCGAGGTCACGCTGGCTCACGCACTTTTCACCGGCCGTGGTGGGTCAGGCTTACCGCGCCTTGTACGACGAGTTGCTAGGCTCGAAAGACCGATGACTTGGCTTGTCCGCATTGGGTGCGCCCTGGCGGCCTTGGCTCTGGCCCTGGTGATGGAGTGGCAGCGGCCCGACATGCTGGTGCGTTTGGACGAGGGTTTGCGGGACGCTTTCATTCGCTGGTCCGCCACGCCCAGCCCGGAAAACCGCGTGGTGGTGGTGGACATTGGCGACGCTGCCTTGCGCGAGTTGGGGCCTTGGCCTTGGCCGCGCCAAAAGATGGCGGATCTGGTTGAGGTTTTGCTGTCTCAGTACGGTGCCAGGGCTGTGGGCCTGGACATTGTGCTGCCTCAAGCGGGCGCGGCTCAGGGCGATGCCCGGCTGGCCGCCCTGGCCGCTTTTGGCCCCTTGAGTCTGGCGCAGATTTTTGATTACGGTGAGCGCATGAACCCGGTGCGTGAAGGGGTGCTGAGCGGCGGCATGGCGTCCAATCACACCCTACCGGTGGGCGTGCCCGCCTCGGGCTTTATTGCCAACCATGCGGGGCTCAAGGGCGCGCGCTGTGTGGGCAACGTCGGTTACCAGCCCGATCAAGACGGCGTGCTGCGCCACATCCCCGCGTTGACGCTGCACCAAGGGCTGGCCTACCCCAGCTTGGCCCAGGCCTTGCTGGCTTGCTCGGGCCTGGCCTTGGACGCTCCGTCCAATGCACAAGGGCTATGGCGTGTGCCCTACACCTATGCACAAGAGGCCTACACGGTGATCAATGCGGCTGATCTGCTGCGCGAGCGCATTCCAAAGTCCATAGTGCAGGGGCGTTTTGTGCTGGTGGGTTCGTCATCCCTGGGGCTGGGCGATCAGGTGAGCACGCCTCTGTCTGCGTTAACGGCGGGGGTCATGGTGCATGCGGCCAGCTTGTCGGGTTTGCTGGATATGGAGCGCGGCCTGGTGCCCTTGCCCCGCGCTGGACGGCTCTTGCTGGTGGCCTGGTGCGCGTTAAGCGTGATGCTGATCGTGGCGGGCTTTGCCCGACTGTCGGCCATGAAGAGTGTATTGTTGCTGGCGGGCTTGATGCTGGCTTGGCTGGGTATGGCGTTTGTGGGGACGTCTCAGCATCTTGAATGGTCGGTCACAGCACCTCTTTGGGGCTATGTTTTACTGCTGTTTACCGCCATTCCCTATGAGTGGTGGCGCACGCAGCGACAGGGCCGCCGACTGTTGGCCACTTTCTCACACTACGTGGCGCAACCGGTGCTGGATGAAATCGTGCGCCGGGATTTGCAGTACAGCCTGGAGCCCAGCTTGTGCGACATCACGGTGCTGGTGGCGGACATGGCGGGGTACACCCAGCTAACATCCTCGCTGCCATTGAATCAAGCCGCTGACGTCACCAAGGCTTTTCTGGGTTGCCTGACACGCCCCGTGCTGGAGGGTCGCGGTACGCTGGACCGCTACAGCGGGGACGGGCTGGTGGCTTTTTGGGGTGCGCCCCTACCCTGCCCGGATCAAGCGGATCTGGCCGTGAAAGCGGCTTTGGACATGATGGCCGAGGTGGACGCCTTTAACGCCGTGCGCGCGCGCGCAGGGCTGGCTCCAGCGGGGGTGCGCATTGGCATTGAGAGTGGCCGGGCTTTGGTGGGCGATCTTGGCACGCCGTTTCGCAGCACCTACACGGCGGTGGGGGACTGCATTAACTTTGCGTCCCGGCTGGAGGCGGCGGGGCGTGAACTCAAAAGCCCGCTGGTGATCGGAGCGGCGGCGAATGCGCTGTTGACGCAGCACACGACAACAGCGCTAGGCGAAATCCAATTGCGCGGGACCGAAACCCGGATTGCGGTGTACACCGTGCTGCGCTGAGGCGAATCGCCTCCCCGACTTGCGCGTTTGGGCGTAAAGTCAAGACCTCTACTGAAGACTTGCTAAAAGGAGGTTCCCATGGTCAAAAAAGCGCCCCCCACGGATTCATCCGCCGACACCCCCTCGCACGGTGACCTCCCCTTCTCGGGCAAGCTCAAGGACTCAGCCCAGCAGATCTGGCTGGCCGGGTTAGGGGCCTTCACCCAAGCCCAGGCCGAAGGCAGCAAGGTGTTTGATGCCTTGGTCAAGGAAGGCACGGTCATTCAGCGCAAAACTCAGGCCGCAACTGAGGAAAAGCTGTCTGAAGCCAGCCACAAGATGAGCAGTCTGGCGAGTGATCTCAGCTCACGGGCCAGCGACTTGCAAAACAAGGCAAGTGGCCAATGGGACAAGCTGGAAACCATTTTTGAAGACCGGGTGGCCAAGGCCCTGCACCGGCTGGGCGTGCCCTCGGCCCAAGACGTAGCGGCTTTGTCTGCACGCATTAAAGAACTCGAACAAGTTTTGAAGCACCAGGCAGCAGCCCCAAACACCCACACAAAAGCCAGCAGCGCCAAGACGACTGCAAAACAACCCGCAGCCGCCAAACGCAAGCCTTGAGTGCGCATGGCCAAGAAAGCCCCCCGGCGCACCGTTGAGCGAATTCTGGAGGCCACACTGGCCCTGTTCAACCGCTTTGGCGAGCCCAATGTTTCCACAACGCTGATCTCAGCCGAGTTGGGCATCAGCCCCGGCAATCTGTACTACCACTTCCCGGCCAAAGACACCCTGATCAACACCTTGTTCGACCGCTACGAGCAGGCCCTGGGCGAGTTGCTGCGCGCCGGTGGCAGCGTCAAGGACGTAGAAGACGCCTGGTTTTTCATGCACACGCTTTTTGAGTTGATCTGGCAATACAGATTCCTGTACCGTGACCTCAACGACCTGTTGAGCAAAAACCGCCACCTGGAAACCCAGGTCCAAGCCGTGCTGCAAACCAAGACCGAGTCCATCGAGGCCATGCTAGGTAGCATGGAGCGCTGCGGTGCTCTGGCCATCGACCCACTGGACGCCAAGGTCACGGCCACCAGCCTGGTGGTGGTACTGACCTATTGGCTGAGCTTTGAGTACGCGCGCAACCCGCGCCAAGCCCTGGAGCCCGCCCATGCCCAGACGGCCCTGCTGCGCGGTGCCCAGCACGCGTTGCATCTGCTGGCCCCCTACATGCAGGCCGAGCAGCGTGCGCACTTGCTGCGGCTGATGGGTGCCTACACTACGGTACACCCCTAATTTTCTAAGTCACCCCATGTCCGATCTGAAATCCCAATTCGAAACTGCGTTAGCCCAGTCCAAAACCCTCAGCGAACGCCCTGACAACGCCACTTTGCTCAAGCTCTACGCACTTTACAAGCAAGCCAGTACGGGTGATGTCACGGATGACATGCCGGCTTTTCAGACTTCGTAGCGCGTGCCAAATGGAACGCTTGGAACGCCCTCAAAGGCAGCAGCACTGAGGTGGCCATGCAGGCGTACATCGACCTGGTGGCGTCTTTGGAGTGATCATGGGCTGAAATGCCCATAGTTAGCTTTTCAGATCAAGCGATCACGCCACGCTGGCGCAACGCTTCCATCTGTGCAGTCGTCAGCCCGATCTCACGCATCACCGCATCGGTGTCTTGCCCGAGCGTAGGCGCGTTGCGATGCTGGCCGCCGGGGGTGAGCGAGAGTTTGGGGATGATGCCGGGCACGATGAGCGGTGTGCCATCGTCCATCACCATGGTTTGCAACATGCCGCGTGCGGCGTAGTGGGGGTCGGCTGCGATGTCGGCTACGGTGTAGATCTTGCCTGCGGGCACGGCGGCGGCATCCAGCACCGCCAACACTGCGTCCACGTCTAAGGTGCTAGCCCACTGGCCGATGGCGGCGTCCAGTTCTTGCACGCGCGCTACACGTCCGGCGTTGTCTGCCAGGCCCACATCTTGCCCGAGGTCGTCACGGCCTATGCTGTGCATCAGGCGCTTGAAGATGCTGTCGCCATTGCCCGCAATGATGGCGTAGCCGCCGTCGGCACACACATAAGCGTTGCTGGGTGCAATGCCGGGCAACGCACTGCCCGCTGGGCCACGCACCGCGCCAAACGCGCTGTACTCGGGCAAGAGCGATTCCATGCAATTGAACACGGCTTCAAACAAGGCCACGTCAATCACCTGGCCGCAGCCCTTGGGAGCTTGCGTGCTGATCGAGACGTGGCGGTGTTGCAAGGCCATCAAAATACCAATAATGCCGTGCAGCGAGGCCAGCGTGTCCCCAATGCTCACGCCCACGCGCACCGGCACATGCCCAGGCTCGCCCGTGAGGTGGCGCAAACCGCCCATTGCCTCGGCCACCACGCCAAAGCCAGGCCGGTCCCGGTACGGCCCCGTCTGCCCATAGCCGCTGATGCGCAGCATGATGAGGCTGGGGTTGAGCGCCTGGAGCGCGTCCGGCCCCAAGCCCCAGCCCTCCATGGCACCGGGGCGAAAGTTTTCGATCAGCACGTCGGCCTCAGTGGCCAGTTGACGCACGATGTCTTGCGCCTCGGGCGCTTTGAGGTCCAGCGCCACCGAGCGTTTGTTACGCGACTGCACCTGCCACCAGACCGAGGTGCCGTCTTTGAGCAAGCGCCATTTGCGCAACGGGTCACCACTGCCGGGCGCTTCGATCTTGATGACCTCAGCGCCAAAATCGGCCAGCGTTTTAGCAGCAAACGGGCCAGCGATCAGCTGGCCGAGTTCTATGACTTTGAGGCCGGTCAAAGGACCAGCGTTAGAAGGGTGTGGTTTTTGCATGGCCATCATGCTAACCTGATGTTCAACTCAACGCTTGGCC
>JANXSU010000207.1 GCA_025356545.1 Comamonadaceae bacterium | reverse complement strand
AAATACTGGGACAGTAAAACCCTGCAATTAGCCAGACAAGCTGGCCTACCTGATTAGGCTCCTAAAACCCAGCAATCAAACCATCGCTACGCGGATCGGCAGCTTCTATGCGTTAAATTTTGTTGATAGCGCAAGTTTTGATCCGTCGTGATAAGCACGTCAAATTGAGCTTCTTCTGCTGCATTTAATAGCTCAGGGCAACAAGGATTTAGCCAGCGCCGCCTTCAACGCCCGCGTGATCCCCAGCGTGGCCTACAGCGACCCCGAAGTGGCCTGGGTCAGCCTCGCCGAAGACCAGGCCAAGGCCCAAGGCATCAGACCATCAGCAAACAGAACAAGGCTGTCACACTGGCGGCGGTGCAGGGATCGCCATGCGTCGAGCTACTCAGTCCGGCTGAGCGTGAAACCGTCAAGGGTCCGTTTCGGGTGCAGTTTCACGCCAGTGGCTACAGCGTGTCGCATGTGGCATGTGGTATCCAAGGTTGCGGATACTGGCCATTTCCGGCTGAGCCGCAGCCCGTTCGCCCTGAGCCTGTCGAAGGGCTCGCGAGGGCTTCGACAGGCTCAGCCCGAACGGAGTTTTTAAATTCACAGATTCCGACTCAAAAAACTTTCGCGGCCAGCAAAGCCTGCACGACTTCGGCAAACCCGGCACCGCGCTCACCCCGCGTGATGTAGCGCGGCCTGTGCGTGAGCTCGGCCTCAAAGCGTCGGATATTGGCCACGCCCACGCTGTGCGGGAAGTGTTCAAACATCAGCTGATCGTTGGTGGAGTCCCCCACATAGACCCAACGCTTAATTTCCGCATCCAGATCGCGCCCCAGTAGCTCGCGCACGATCCAGCGCGCCCCAGCCAGCTTGTTGTGCGCGCCAAACCAGCCGTTGATGTGGATGCTGCTCACCGTGGCGTTCATGCCCTCGCTTTGCATGATCTGCACCACCTGTGCGATGTGCGCGGGTGCGAGGTGCGTGAACTCGCTGTGGTCGATGGCGATGTCAGTCTCACGGCCCGGGCTGTCCTGCGACAGGGTTGCGCCTGGCACTTCGCGCAGCACGCGCGCCGCCACCGCCTGCATTCGCCGGTCATTGGTTCGGCGAGTTTCGGCATCTTGTTGATACAGTTTTGATAGCTGCTTGTGAGCGTCTGAAAAGGCTTGCGGGCGATTTTTGTATAAAAACAAGGCCGAAGAACCATTCTCTGCCACGATGGCATCTACCGGCCAGTCCCGCGCAAACGGCTCGCTCCAGCCCACCGGCCGCCCGGTGATGGGGACCACATGCAGACCCGCCGCCTTGAGTTGTGCCAGTGAGTGCAGCGCATCGGGCGTGATGGCGCCATTGGTCGTCAGTGTGTCGTCAATGTCAGTGAACACGCCGATGATGTCGCGGCGGTCTTCAATTGGCCAGTGGGTTAGGCTAAGCATGGTGGGGTGCGTTTAGGCGTGATTATCCGTGCGGCGGCATTCAGGACTAACATGGCTTCTCCTCATTCACTCAAGAAGCCATGGCCATGATTAACCATTCAACTCTACGCGCTGTCGTTTTAGCTTTTGTATTTGTGCTGGCTCTGTTCGGCATGGCTGTGAAAACCCATGCGAATACCCCCGCTGAAGCCCGCAATGAAATTCAAAAGATGCGCGGCGAAACCTTGGCCGACCTTTACAAGACCCACCCCGCTGCCCGTGCACACATTCAAAAAGCGGCAGGCTATGCCGTGTTCAGCAATGTCGGCATCAACCTGATTTTGTTCTCTGCGGCGGGCGGCTCCGGCGTGGCGATGGACAAAAGCGGTCACGCCACCTACATGAAGATGGTCTCAGGCGGCGTGGGCTTTGGCCTGGGGGTGAAAGACTTTCGCGGCATTTTTGTCTTCGCCACGGACGATAAATTCAAGCAGTTCATCAACAGTGGCTGGGAGGCCAGCGCCCAGGCCGATGCCGCAGCCAAAGCCGGAGAAAAAGGCGGTGCATTGGCCGGTGCCATCACCGTTGCTCCTGGCGTCACCCTGTACCAGCTCACCAAGAATGGTTTGGCCTTGCAAGCCACGATTCAGGGCACCAAGTACTACAAAAATGACGAGTTGAATGGGAAGTAGGCTCGGCTAGACTTCTTCGGCTGCCAGCGTTTCATGCTGGCGTGGAAATAGGGGCCTGGGTGAGCAAAAAAAACCTCTCAGAAAGCGACATCGTCGACAAATTCATCCGCCCCGCCATCGTGCAGGCCGGGTGGCACACCTTCGACCAGATTTACGCCCAATACCCCTTGCGTGCGGGCCGTGTGGTGGTGCGCGGCAAGACGGCCCGACGTGAGCCCTCCACGGTGCTGTTTGCCGACTTTGTGCTTTGCCTTAAACCCAATATTCCGCTGGCCGTGGTGGAGGCCAAAAAATCTGGCCTGTCTATGAGTGCAGGCATGCAGCAGGCCATCAACTACGCGCAGCTGCTCGACGTGCCCTTCAGCTTTGCCAGCAATGGCGATGGCTTTGTGTTCCGCGACGCAACGTTGGCCACCGGTGTGCTGGAACAAAACCTCACCCTCGACCAGTTTCCCTCACCACAAGAACTCTGGACACGCTATTGCGCCTGGAAGGGCTGGAGCACTGAGGTGCAAAGCGTGGCCGCGTTTGACTACGCCCTGGCCACCACTGCCAAAACCCCGCGCTATTACCAGCTCAATGCCATCAACCGCACGGTGGAAGCCATTGCGGCTGGCCAAAACCGCGTGCTGCTGGTCATGGCCACCGGCACCGGCAAGACCTACACCGCGTTCCAGATCATCCACCGCCTGTGGAAGTCGCCCTGGCGTGCCGACAAGCCCAGCGGTCAAAAGCGCATTCTGTTTCTGGCGGATCGCAATATCCTCATTGACCAAACCATGGTCAATGACTTCCGCCCCTTCAAAGGTGCCATGGCCAAGCTCAGCCCCAATGCCAAAGGCGTGGAGCGAGTTAATGCACAGGGAAAAATTGAAGTAGAAGAGGTGGATCTGGCTGTCAACAAAACCACCAAGCTGGTGGACAAGAGCTATGAGATTTACCTCTCGCTCTACCAGGCCGTGAGCGGTACCGAAGAAGAGCAAAACATCTACAAACAGTTCAGCCCCGACTTCTTTGACCTGATCGTGGTGGACGAGTGCCACCGTGGCAGTGCCGACGAGGACTCCGCCTGGCGCGAAATCCTCACCTACTTTGCCAGCGCCACCCAGGTCGGCCTGACCGCCACGCCCAAAGAAACCAAAGACATTTCCAACAGCGATTATTTTGGTTCGCCCATCTACACCTACAGCCTCAAGCAAGGCATTGAAGACGGTTACCTCGCGCCCTACAAAGTCATCCGAGTGGACTTGGACAAAGACGCTTTCGGTTGGCGCCCCTCTGCGGGCATGACCGACAAGCACGGCAACGTCATCGAAGATCGCATCTACACCGGCACCGACATGAACCGCAAGCTGGTGCTGGAGAAGCGCGACGAGGCGGTGGCGGCCAAGATCACCGAGTATCTGAAAGCCACCGACCGCTACGCCAAAACCATCGTCTTTTGCGAAGACATAGACCACGCTGCCCGCATGCGCCAGGCATTGGCTAACGCCAATGCCGACATCTGCGCCGCCAACCCCAAATACGTCGTGCAGATCACCGGCGACAACCCCGAGGGCAAGCGCGAGCTGGACAACTTCATCGACCCCGAGAAGCCCTACCCGGTGATCGCCACCACCTCCAAGCTCATGAGCACCGGCGTGGACGCGCAAACCTGCAAGCTCATCGTTCTGGACCAAAACATCAAGTCCATGACGCTGTTCAAGCAAATCATTGGCCGTGGCACCCGCTTGCGTGAGGATTTGGGCAAAACCTGGTTCACCATCCTCGACTTCAAGCGAGCCACCGAGTTGTTTGCGGATAAAGACTTTGACGGCGAGCCGGTGCAGATTTACGAGCCCAAAGCAGGCGAACCCATTGCGCCACCCGATGCTGCCCCAGAGCTACCAAGCGATCCCCATGCCGCTCGGGCTGAGCCTGTCGAAGCCGACTCCAATAACCTCGGTCCCCTTGGCCCCTTCGCCCCCGGCAGCGAAGAGCCCAAAAAATACGTCATCGGCAGCATGGTCACCGTCGCCGTGGCGCGGGAAAGGGTGCAGTACCTCAACGCCCAAGGCAAACTCATCACCGAGAGTCTGCGCGATTACACCCGCATCAACCTCACCAAGCAGTACGACTCGCTCGACAAGTTCCTCCAGGCCTGGAACGACGCAGACCGCAAAGCAGCGCTCTTGCAAGAGTTGGAAAGCCAAGGCGTGCTGATCGAGGCGCTGGCCGAAGAACTGGCCCACAACGGCCTGACCAACCTTGACCCCTTCGACTTGCTCCTGCACGTCGCCTACAACATGCCCCCGCTCACCCGGCGCGAGCGCGCCAGTCGCGTCAAAAAACGCAACGTGTTCACCCACTACGGCCCCGTGGCCCGCAAAGTGATTGACGCGTTGCTGGACAAATACGCAGATGAGGGCATAGCAACCATCGAGGCCGACACCGTGTTCAACGTCCAACCCTTTACCGACATTGGCCGCCCGGCCGAAATCATCAAAAGCTTTGGTGGCCGCCCCCAATACCTGAACGCTTTGCAAATTCTGGAGCGCGAGCTGTACGCAGCTGCAAATTAAGCCGTGCAGGTTGTGGAATTACCCATAATTATCTAAAATTAGATAAAATATCTTTTATTGGATAATTAATGATAAACCCATGCTCTATTACCCGCGTACCTCTTTGGCTGTGAGTCTGGCAGACGCTTTGCAAGGCAAAGATGTCTTTAGTGACGCGCCCAATGGCCTGTTCCTCGCCGCGCCGCGCCGCACCGGCAAATCCACCTTTTTGCAATCGGATCTGATGCCCGAACTAGAGCGCCGCCAAGTGGTGGTGGTGTATGTGGACTTGTGGGCCGACCAAAAACGCGACCCCGGCAGCCTGATTGCTGAAGCGGTAGGCCGCGCGCTCATGAAGCAGTTGGGCGTAGTGGCCAAAACTGCAAGGTCAGCGGGGCTGGAAAGCATCAGCGTGGGCGGCATCAAGATCGACACCTCCAAAATCGGCAAGGTCGATGGCAGCACCCTCACCGACGCACTACGCGCCTTGGCCGAGGCCAGCAAGGCCCCGGTGGCCCTGGTGATTGATGAGGCCCAGCACGCACTGACCAGCGAGGCGGGTGAGACCGCCATGGCCGCCCTCAAGTCCGCCCGCGACCAGCTCAACCGCCCAGGCCTGGTCCGGCTCATGCTGGTCATGTCTGGCTCAGACCGCGACAAGCTCCTGCGCCTGGTCAACACCAATGCGGCGTCGTTTTTCGGTTCGCAAATCCATCGCATGCCCGAGTTGGGGCCCGACTTCATTGCCCACATCGCTCAGCTCATCATCCGCCAGCGTGCAGACCTCGCGCCGGTGAACGAAACCACTTTGAATGAGGCCTTCCAACTGTTTGGCCAGCGCCCTCAATTCTTTATGGAGGCTTTGGGCCAGGTCCTCAGCCCATTGGCTACGCATGCCGGCCGGTTTGAGGATGCCATGCTAGCCAAAGCGCTGCAAAAGCAGCAAGCCGATGAATCACAGATGGAAAGCGACTTCACCGCCCTTCGGCCTCTGGAGCAAGCGGTGCTGTGGCGTATGCTGGAACTGGGCACCCGCTTTCGTCCGTACGACGCCGAAGCCTTGCAGTTCTACAACGACACCACCGGCGACAAAGTCACGGTGGCCAAAGTTCAAAAAGCCCTGGAAGGATTGCGCGCCCACCAGCCCAGCCTGATCTGGAAATCCGCCCGCAGCGAATACGCCGTGGAAGACGCAGCCATGCTCCGCTGGTACACCCAGCGCGTAGCCGCCGCCACTTGGCCGCCGGTCAACCCCCAGCTCGACTGGTTGGATGAATAAATGCTACTAAATTCATAGCTGCTTGTGCTCATTCCACGGGCGCTAAAGCCCCATTTCATCCATAAAACTGAAACAAACATGTCCAACCTTTCCAGCGTCATCAAGTCCATCCAGGACGTGATGCGCCAAGACAGCGGCGTCGATGGCGACGCCCAACGCATTTCCCAGCTCACCTGGCTCTTGTTCCTCAAAGTGTTTGACGCGCTGGAGGAGGAAATGGAGCTCACCCGCAACAGCTACACCAGCCCCATCCCCGAGCCCCTGCGTTGGCGCAACTGGGCGGCCAACGCCGAAGGCATCACAGGCGACGGCCTGCTCAGCTTTGTGAACAACGACCTGTTCGGCGCCCTCAAAACCCTGGGTGGCGACGCCCAGCGCAACCCGCGCGGCTACGTGGTGCGCGGCGTGTTTGAAGACGCCTACAACTACATGAAAAGCGGCCACCTGCTGCGCCAGGTCATCAACAAGCTCAACGCCATCGACTTCAACCGCCAGGCCGAGCGCCACCAGTTCAACGACCTGTACGAAAAAATCCTCAAAGACCTGCAAAGCGCGGGCAACGCGGGCGAGTTCTACACCCCCCGCGCCGTCACCCAGTTCATGGTCGATACGGTCAACCCCCGGCTGGGAGAAAAGGTGCTGGACCCCGCCACCGGCACCGGCGGCTTTTTGGTCTGCGCCATCGAGCACCTGCGCAAGCAAGTGCAAAACACCGAGCAAGAAGCCGTGCTGCAAACCAGCATCACCGGCGTGGAGAAAAAGCAGCTGCCCCACATGCTGTGCGTCACCAACCTCATGCTCCACGGCATCGAGGTGCCTAGCCTCATCACCCACGGCAACACCCTGGCCCGCCCGCTGCGCGAAGTCACCCAGGCCGACCGCGTGGACGTGGTGCTCACCAACCCGCCCTTTGGCGGCGTGGAAGAGCCGGGCATTGAGCAAGGCTTCCCCAGCGACGTGCGCACCAAAGAAACGGCAGACTTGTTTTTGGTGCTTATCAAACACATCCTCAAAGTGAACGGCCGCGCCGCGCTGGTCTTGCCCGACGGCACCTTGTTTGGCGAGGGTGTCAAAACGCGTATCAAAGAGCAACTGCTGGCCGAGTGCAACCTGCACACCATCGTGCGCTTGCCCAACGGCGTGTTTGCCCCCTACACCGGCATCAAGACCAACCTGCTGTTCTTCACCAAGGGCACGCCCACCCAGCATGTTTGGTACTACGAGCACCCGTATCCAGTGGGCGTGAAGAACTACAACAAGACCAAACCCATCCGCATCGAAGAGTTCGATGTTGAAAAGGCCTGGTGGGGCACTGAGGCCGACGGCTTTGCCAGCCGGGTGGAAAACGAACGCGCGTGGAAGGTCAGCATCGACCAGATCAAGGCTGCGGGCTACAACCTGGACCAGAAGAACCCCCACGCCGTGGATGCCGTGAGCCATGACCCCGAGCAACTGCTGGCCGACTACGCACGGCTGCAGGGCGAGGCGCAGGCACTGCGGGATGAGCTGAAAGGTATCTTGACAAAGTCACTGGCTGGACAATCTATGCCACCTAGTGGCACAATTAAGCCATGATGCGCGTTTTCAAAACCAAGCATTTCAGCCGCTGGATGCGCAAAACCGAGCTGACGGACCAAGCCCTCTGTGAGGCCGTTGCAGAAATGTCCCGTGGCCTGATAGACGCAGATTTGGGCGGCGGTGTGGTGAAAAAACGAGTGGGGCTGGCAGGCCGTGGTAAGCGCGGCGGAGCCAGAACCCTGGTAGCGACCAATAAGGGCGCACGCTGGTTCTTTGTGCTTGGGTTTGAGAAAAGTGAACGCGCCAACATTACCGACGACGAATTGGCGGCGTTGCAGGATGTAGCCGCTGACTTGCTAGGGCGCACCTCGAGCGCATTGGATACAGCCGTTCAGGACGGCGCTTTACAGGAGATATGCCATGGCCACTAAAGCCAAGCCGAAGAGCCGGATTTTTGAGGCTGTTCACGAAACCGCTGCTGATCTGCATCGCTTGGGATTTATCGACAAGCGCAAGATGCTCAAGTACGACGCGCTCTGCTTGGAGCCTGTGCCACAGTACCAGAGCGAGCAAATCCGCGCCTTGCGGGAGAGCCACAAACTCAGCCAGGCCGTGCTGGCGGCCGTGCTCAACACCAGTCTGTCCACCGTGCGCAAATGGGAAGTGGGCGACAAGCATCCCAGCGGACCATCCTTAAAACTGCTCAACCTGTTGGAGCGCAAAGGGTTGGAGGGCGTGCTTTGAAATGCCCGGTGAGGCTCTTGCCCCGCTTGCCGCCC
>JANXSU010000178.1 GCA_025356545.1 Comamonadaceae bacterium | reverse complement strand
TGCCAAAGCCAGCTGCGAGACTACATCCGGCGGTGTCACGATGGCGGCGATGATGAAGGCCAGCACGACGAAATAACCTCGAAAGTCTTTGAGTTTTTGGATTGTGACAATGTTCATACGCGCCAGAACAATGACCACAATCGGCACTTCAAAGGCCATGCCGAAGGCGATAAACATATTGATCACAAAACCAAGGTAAGCCTCAATGTCAGGTGCGGCTGTAATACTTTTGGGCGCGAAGCTCTGAATGAACTTGAACACCTGACCAAAAACAAAAAAGTAGCAAAATGCCACGCCAATAAAAAACAGCAAAGTGCTGGAAATCACCAAAGGCAGCACAAGTTTCTTCTCATGCATATAAAGTCCGGGCGCCACAAATGCCCAGACTTGCCACAGCACGATCGGAAGCGCCATTAAAAACGCGGCCATCAGCATTATTTTAAGTGGCACCATGAAGGGCGAAATCACCGACGTGGCAATCAAGGTTGCCCCTTTGGGTAGGTGCGCCACAAGCGGTGCGGCCATCAGGTCGTACAACTCGGCCGGGCCAGGGTAGAGCGATAGCGCGACAGCAGCCACGGCAATCGCAATCATGGCCTTGACCAGGCGGTCGCGCAGCTCCATGAGGTGCTGCACAAAAGGCTGTTCAGTGCCTGCGAGTTCGTCGTCTTTGGGGGAATCGTCTGCCATTCGAGGGGAGGTGTTCAGTGACCGTTCAGCTCAGTCTTTGGGGCCGAAAGCGGGCCACGCGCGCAGCCCCTGACAGGGCACGGGTGCGAACGCCCTGGCGGGCCTTGTACCAGTTGGGTGTGGCCCCTTGTTTGATGCGCCAGTGTTTGCCGGGGTGTTTGTAGATAGGCGCATCCACCGGAGGCTCAAGCAAGGGCGATGAATCCATGCCCGCCGTGGTCTCGGCCCAGCTTTTCTCAAAGTCGCTGGCGTTGGTCTGAATCGTGTTTTCCACGTCACGAGCCGCGCCTTCAACCGACTCTTTCATTTTCTTCAGCTCGTCCAGATCCATCGAACGATTCACCTCGGCCTTGACATCAGCCACGTAGCGCTGCGCCTTGCCCAGCAAGTTGCCCACGGTACGCGCCACGCGCGGCAATTTCTCCGGGCCGATCACAATCAAGGCCACCGCGCCAATCAGCGCGAGCTTGGAAATGCCGAGATCAATCACAGGCGTTCAGACCAACGTTGAGCCAACGAAGCGTGGGACATCAAGACTTGGTTTTGGCTTCCACGTCAATCGTGGTTTTCTCGGCTGGGGCAGCTGTGTTGGCCACTTGCGCTGCGGGGGCGGCAGGCTTCTCTTCAGGGGCTGCGCCGCCTTCTTTCATGCCGTCTTTAAAACCCTTGACCGCACCGCCCAGATCACCACCCAGATTTCGCAGCTTCTTGGTGCCAAACACCATGACCACGATCAACAGCACGATCAACCAATGCCAGATAGAAAAAGAACCCATAAATTTCTCCTAAGGAATGAAGTGATTTTAGTCGTTGAAGGACTTAACCTTTTATCCAAGGGCGTGGCCCGCCAATCACGTGAAAATGCAGATGCTGCACTTCTTGCCCCCCCTCGTCACCGGTGTTGCTGAGGATGCGAAATCCCCCTTGCGGATAAGGGTTACACCCCTCTTGCAAAGCCAGTTGAGGTGCCAAAGTCATCATGCGACCCAGCAGACCCACGTGCGCCTCACCCACCTGAGCCAGAGAAGCGATGTGGTTTTTGGGAATCATCAAAAAATGCACCGGTGCCCAGGGGTGAATGTCATGAAAGGCGTAAACCTCTTCGTCTTCATAAACTTTTTTTGAGGGAATTTTTCCCGCAATAATTTTGCAAAAAATGCAGTCTGGGTCGCTGTGTAGAGGCGTTGTGGTCATGCTGAAGCTCCGATGGGCAAGCCCTTGTTCATGTTCACCATGCCGGTGATGATGCGGTACAGAAACCAGATGGAGATCGCCGTCCAGGCCAACCAGCCCGGAAAGAGGAAAAGAAACCACAAAGGCAGCGTCACCGCGTACAAGAGCGCCGCAATCAGCACGGTGCGGATGCGCCAGCGAAAGTGCGAAGCGTGCCAAGTGCCTTCGGCGTCCGAGCGCTTCACCATGTCGATGATGAGTGCGACGATCAACAAAATCGGGCTCACCTGCCCACCCGGCACCAGAGCCGCCACCGCCACAATCAGGTGCAGCACATAGCTGACCGTGCCCACTGTGCTGAGGGATTGCATTTTTTCAGCGTTGGTCTGCACATCGCTCACAGGCTCACTCACTTTTCGACTCCCTCGCGCGCCAGGGCTTTGCGCAAGGCTTTTTCCTCGATGCCGCTGGTGCCCTCGCGGCGTTCCAACTCGGCCAACACGTCGGCGGGTTTGAGACCGTAGTGCGCCAGCGCAATCAGGCAATGAAACCAGAGGTCGGCCACCTCGTTTACCACTTTGTCAGCGGGCGCGCCGTGGTCGGCGTCCTTGGCCGCCATGACCACTTCAGTGGCTTCCTCACCTATTTTTTTGAGAAAAGCGTCCGGGCCTTTGTGCAAGAGACGGGCGACATAACTTTGATCAGGGTTGCCGCCATTCTGTGGCAGACGGCTTACGATGATGGCCGCTAGGCGGGCCAGCACATCAGCGGAGTTGGCGTTCATTGGATTGGAGGACATGAAGTTAGTTGAGGACAGCGCTAAAGGCCTGTCCCGCCATGTTATTGGATTATTTGTAGATCGATGCCGGATCTTTCAAGACCGGTTCGGTGCTTGTCCATTCACCATCTTTGTACACACTGAAGAAACAACTGTGGCGGCCAGTGTGACAAGCGATACCGGGCTCATGCCCGAGTTGAGTGATCTGTAGCAAAACGACGTCGTTGTCACAGTCCACACGAATTTCATGCACGGTCTGCACGTGGCCCGATTCTTCGCCCTTGAACCAGAGTTTGCCGCGTGAACGGCTGAAGTACACCGCGCGCCCCAACTCGGCGGTTTTGGCTAGCGCCTCGCGGTTCATCCATGCGAACATCAGCACGTCTTTGCTGGACGCTTCCTGCGCGATCACGGGCACCAAACCCTGCGCGTCCCATTTCACAACATCAAGCCAGTTCATGGACGTATTGTCGGCGATGGCGATGGCCATCACAGCCGCACGGGAATACCGTGCTGCGTCATATAGCGCTTGGCCTGACCCACGG
>JANXSU010000166.1 GCA_025356545.1 Comamonadaceae bacterium | reverse complement strand
AGCACGATATCGCACGGTGTGCCGTCAGCCATGTAAGGCATGTCTTCGACCGGAACGATCTTGGACACCACACCTTTGTTGCCGTGACGACCGGCCATCTTGTCACCTGGCTGCAAGCGACGCTTGACGGCCAGATAGACCTTGACCATCTTGAGCACGCCCGCTGGCAACTCGTCACCTTGCGTGAGCTTCTTGCGCTTCTCTTCAAACGCCAAGTCAAAGCTGTGGCGCGTTTGCTCCAGCGAGTTCTTGATGCTCTCCAATTGCGCGGCCACTTCGTCGTCCGCCGGGCGAATGTCGAACCAGTGGAATTTATCCACCGAGGCGAGATAGGCCTTGTCAATCTTAGTGCCTTTGGCCAGCTTCTGTGGGCCACCGTTGGCGTTTTTGCCGTCCAGCAGTTTGGCAATACGGTCAAACGCATCGGCTTCCACAATGCGCAGCTGATCGTTCAAGTCCAGACGGAAACGCTTCAACTCGTCGTCAATGATTTGCTGAGCTCGCTTGTCACGCACAATGCCTTCACGGGTGAAGACTTGCACGTCAATCACGGTGCCTTGTGAACCCTGATCCACGCGCAATGAGGTGTCTTTCACATCGCTGGCTTTTTCGCCGAAGATGGCGCGCAGCAGTTTTTCTTCTGGCGTCAGTGTGGTCTCACCTTTGGGGGTGACCTTACCCACCAGCGTGTCGCCCGGCATGACTTCGGCACCCACGTAGATGATGCCCGACTCGTCCAGCCGATTGAGCTGTTGCTCGCTCAGGTTAGGGATGTCGCGGGTGATGTCTTCCGCACCCAGCTTGGTGTCGCGCGCCATCACCACCAGCTCTTCGATATGGATCGAGGTGTAGCGGTCTTCTGCAACGATACGCTCGGAGATCAAAATCGAATCTTCGAAGTTGTAGCCGTTCCAAGGCATGAAGGCCACCAGCATGTTCTGACCCAGGGCCAGTTCGCCCAGGTCGGTCGATGCACCGTCGGCGATCACATCGCCCTTGGCCAGCTTGTCGCCTTTTTTGACGATCGGACGCTGGTGAATGTTGGTATTCTGGTTGGAGCGCTGGTACTTGATGAGGTTGTAAATGTCCACGCCCACTTCGCCGGCTTGCGCTTCAGCGTCGTTAACGCGAATCACAATACGGGTGGCATCCACATAGTCAACCAAGCCACCGCGTGTGGCGGTCACCACGGTACGAGAGTCCACTGCGGAAACACGCTCAATACCTGTGCCAACAAAGGCTTTTTCCGGACGCAGCACAGGCACGGCCTGGCGCTGCATGTTCGCACCCATCAAAGCGCGGTTGGCATCGTCGTGCTCCAGGAAGGGCACGAGGGACGCGGCCACCGACACGATCTGAGCGGGTGACACGTCCATGTACTGCACGCGCTCGGCACCGACCAGAATCGACTCGCCCGCTTGACGGGCAGAGACCAGGTCTCCCGTGAGCTTGCCGTCCTTGTCCAACACGGCGTTAGCCTGGGCGATGACGTATTTGCCTTCTTCAATCGCGGACAGGTAATCGATTTGCATCGTCACCTTGCTGTCCGCCACACGGCGGTACGGCGTCTCAATGAAACCATATTCATTCAGGCGGGCGTACAGCGCCAACGAGTTGATCAGGCCGATGTTCGGGCCTTCGGGCGTTTCAATCGGGCACACACGACCGTAGTGGGTCACGTGCACGTCACGCACTTCAAAGCCAGCGCGCTCACGTGTCAAACCGCCTGGACCAAGGGCCGAGACGCGACGCTTGTGCGTGATCTCGGACAAGGGGTTAGTCTGGTCCATGAACTGCGACAACTGGGACGCGCCAAAGAACTCTTTCAGCGCGGCAGAAATCGGCTTGCTATTGATCAGGTCATGTGGCATGAGCGGGTCTTGCTCGGCTTGACCCAGACGCTCTTTCACGGCTTTCTCAATGCGGGCCAGACCGGTGCGGTACTGGTTTTCGGCCAGCTCACCGACACAACGCACGCGGCGATTGCCGAGGTGATCAATGTCATCGACTTCACCGCGACCGTTGCGCAGATCCACCAAAATCTTGACCACCGACAGGATGTCTTCATTGGCCAAAACCATGGGGCCAGTGGCTTCTGCGCGACCCATCTTGGCGTTGAACTTCATGCGGCCAACGCGTGACAAGTCATAGGTGTCAGGGTTGTAGAACAGGCGCTGGAACAAGGCCTGGACAGCATCTTCAGTTGGCGGCTCGCCGGGACGCATCATGCGGTAGATGGCCACGCGGGCGGCAAACTCGTCCACGGTTTCATCAGTGCGCAAGGTCTGCGAAATGTAGGCTCCCTGGTCCAACTCGTTGGTGTAGATGCAAGGCAGGTCGAGCTGATTGGCCGAGCGCAATTTCTTGAGCAAAGCTTCGGTCAACTCTTCGTTTGCTTTTGCCAAAATCTCACCACTGTCGGCGTCCACTAGAT
The DNA here is from genome assembly GCA_025356545.1 of Comamonadaceae bacterium. Lineage (GTDB taxonomy): Bacteria > Pseudomonadota > Gammaproteobacteria > Burkholderiales > Burkholderiaceae_C > CANCDA01. The sequence continues at coordinate 4,984 of JANXSU010000166.1, read as the reverse complement.
TCCGGGCGACCACGCGACCGATGAGGAAGTCTTCCGGCACGCTGATGTGCGTAGTGCCTGACTGCTCCAGCTCACGTGTGTGGCGCGCGGTGATCCGCTTGTCTTTGGCCACAATCACTTTGCCACTCTTGTCAGTGATGTCAAAACGGGCAACTTCACCGCGCAGTCGCTCAGCCACAAACTCCATCTGGGCACCACTGTCCATCAGTCGGAAGTTGTCGTTAACAAAGAAATTGGCGAGGATGGATTCATGGTTCAGGCCAATAGCCTTGAGCAGAATAGTCACCGGCATCTTGCGACGACGGTCCACACGGAAATAAAGAATGTCTTTGGGGTCGAATTCAAAATCGAGCCAAGATCCACGGTAGGGGATGATGCGCGCCGAGAACAGCAATTTTCCTGAACTGTGGGTTTTGCCCTTGTCGTGCTCAAAAAACACGCCGGGTGAACGGTGCAACTGCGACACGATCACACGCTCAGTGCCGTTGATGATGAACGAGCCTTTGGTTGTCATCAGGGGCACTTCGCCCATGTAAACCTCTTGCTCTTTGACTTCCTTCACGACCTTGTTTTGCGAGGTTGAAGACTCACGGTCATAAATGATGAGCTGCACCTTGGCGCGCACGGCCGAGGAGAAGGTCAGACCCCGGGTCTGGCACTCGCGCACGTCAAACGCGGGCTTGGCCAGGTTGTATTCGACGAATTTCATCTCGACGAAACCGTTATGCGAAACGATGGGGAAGGCCGCCTCGAAAGCGGCTTGCAAGCCTTCCGGGCCGCGTTTTTTGGACGAGGTGTCTGCTTGCAAGAAAGCCGTGTAGGCGTCTTTTTGCATTTGCAGCAGGTAAGGGATTTCGAGCACGCTGTCGCGGCTACCGAAACTTTTCCGAATGCGCTTGCGTTCTGTGTATGTATAAGCCATGAGATCTCCGGGCAAAGTCTGAGGAATCCTGGGGGTCCTAGGCGACTGATGGGCTGAGCACGGTCATCCGTGTCTCATCCCTGCTTGGTGATTGGCCACTACCAACCATTGGCGGACGGTTGCGCATTGCACGCAACCCGAACCAAGGCATCTTCTGCAGTCGGGGTCAGAAGACACTAAAAAAGGGCGTTAACACCGATCAACCACGCCACTTTTTAGTGTGCTCTTCAAGCACCAAAGGCTGGATGCCCTGCAAGAGCACCCAGCCTCGGATCAGACTAGATTACTTGAGTTCGGCCTTGGCACCGGCTTCCACCAGTTTCTTCAAGGCAGCGTCAGCGTCAGCCTTGGGGATGGCTTCTTTAACTGCCTTAGGAGCGCCGTCCACCAAGTCTTTGGCTTCTTTCAGGCCCAGACCGGTGATTTCACGCACGGCTTTAATCACTTGCACCTTTTGGGCGCCCGCTTCCAGCAGCATCACGGTGAATTCCGTCTTCTCTTCCACCACAGCAGCAGCGGCGCCACCACCGGCGGCAGGAGCGGCCATAGCGGCTGCGCTCACGCCAAATTTCTCTTCGATGGCTTTCACCAGTTCGTTGAGTTCCATGACCGTCATGCTGTCCAGCGCGGTCAAAAATGTGTCTTTATCGAATGCCATTTTGATTTCCTAACAATTGGTTAACAGTTTGCTGCACGCGCTTACGCTGCGGCTACTTCAGCTACATCGGCCACCGGTTCGGCAGCGCCTTCGCCACGCTGGGCCGACAATGCACTCAGTACCACGGCGATACGGGACATTGGGGACATCAGCAAGCCACACAGCTGGGCCAACAACACTTCGCGAGAAGGGATGCTTGCCAACTGTTTCACGCCGTTCACGTCTAACGCTTTTCCAGCAAATGCGCCTCCGCGAATCACCAACTTGTCGTTGGTTTTCGCGAAGTCTGCCACCACTTTGGCAGCAGCAACAGCATCGACTGAGAAGCCGTAAATCAACGGGCCGGTCATCTGGTCGGACGCGACTTCAAACGGGCTACCTGCCACAGCACGGCGGGCCAGCGTGTTTTTCAACACGCTCAGGCTCACACCATTGCTACGCGCGGTAGAGCGCAGTTTGGTCATGTCAGCGACCGTGATGCCACGGTACTCCGCCATCACGAGCGTTTGAGCTTTAGCGGCGAGGCTGGTCACATCACTGATGACCGCTTCTTTCTCACTGCGATTAAGACTCAAGGTCTACTCCTTAAAAATGCACTTTTGGTCTGTGTCTTACGACGGCTTAGACCTCCAGCACGCTACATGTCAGCGACCAACTGTTCACGGAAAAGTTTTCCATTTGCAGCGGGATCGCCATCTGCGTTGGTTTTCGGTATTAAGTGCAGCCCCTGCACACCAACGGTCTTGGATGGCCTGCTCATGCTTTGCAGCACCTGCAGCCCACCACATCGGACAGCCTCTACAGACCATCCAAATTTTGTCGTTAACTTCGACGTTTAAGCCGCAATGCTCTGGGTGTCAACGCGCACACCCAAACCCATCGTGGAAGAAACTGCAACTTTTCTCAAATACACACCCTTGCTGGAAGCAGGCTTGGCCTTGACCAAAGCATCCACCAACGCAGCCAGGTTGCCCTTGAGCTTGTCAGCATCGAACGAGCGACGACCGATCGTCGAGTGCACGATACCGGCTTTGTCAACACGGAACTGCACTTGACCGGCCTTGGCGTTCTTGACCGCCGTTGCCACGTCGGGCGTGACTGTACCGACTTTGGGGTTAGGCATCAAGCCGCGTGGGCCGAGGATCTGACCCAAGGTACCCACAATGCGCATGGCATCAGGCGCGGCAATCACGATGTCAAACGGCATATTGCCAGCTTTGACCATGGCAGCCAGATCGTCCATACCGACGATGTCAGCGCCAGCGGCCTTGGCTTCTTCAGCCTTGGCACCCTGGGCGAACACAGCGACGCGTTTGGTTTTGCCGGTGCCGTTAGGCAACACGACGGCGCCACGCACCACTTGGTCAGATTTCTTGGCATCAATACCGAGCTGCACAGCCACGTCGATGGATTCATCGAACTTGGCGGTGGCTGCGGCTTGAACGATGGTCAGCGCGTCGATCAAGGGGTACAGCTTGTTGCTGTCAACCTTGCCTTGAAGGGATTTTTGTTTTTTGGTGAGTTTGGACATTTACACGCCCTCCACATTCACGCCCATGGAGCGGGCAGAACCAGCAATGGTGCGAACCGCTGCATCCATATCGGCGGCAGTCAGATCTTTCATCTTGAGCTTAGCGATTTCTTCGAGCTGAGCGCGCGTGATCTTGCCCACTTTGGCGGTGTGCGGCGTCGCAGAACCCTTGTCAATCTTGACGGCTTTCTTGATCAGAATCGACGAAGGTGGCGATTTGATGATGAAAGTAAAGCTCTTGTCTGCAAAGGCAGTGATCACCACTGGCAAAGGCAGACCTGGCTCAACGCCCTGCGTCTGCGCATTGAACGCTTTGCAGAACTCCATGATGTTCAAACCGCGCTGACCCAAAGCTGGGCCGATGGGCGGTGATGGATTGGCTTTACCCGCTGGCACTTGCAGCTTGACAAAACCGACGATTTTTTTCGCCATGTTGACACTCCTTACGGGTGATAACGCCTAGACCATTGGCCGCAGCTCCCCGGGGTTAACGACTCACTTACACGGTTCGCGTCGAGTCGAAAAACGCGAACTAACGATTCAACCGGGAATGAATTTCAGGTTTTTTCAACCTGAGAAAACTCCAACTCCACCGGTGTGGCACGACCGAAAATCGTAACCGCCACACGCACTTTATTTTTCTCGTAATTGACTTCTTCGACCGTACCGTTGAAGTCGGTGAACGGGCCGTCTTTAACGCGTACGTACTCACCCACTTCAAACTCAACCTTATGACGCGGCTTCTCGGTGCCTTCTTGCATCTGGTTGACAATCTTCATCACCTCGGCTTCGGAGATGGGGGCCGGGCGATTTTTAGCACCGCCGACGAAACCCGTGACCTTGTTGGTGTGTTTGACCAAATGCCAGGACTCGTCGTCCATGATCATCTCGACCAACACATAGCCAGGGAAGAATTTGCGCTCAGTCGTGCGCTTCTGGCCGTTTTTGATCTCGACCACTTCTTCCATAGGCACCAAGATGCGACCAAACTTGCTCTGCATGCCCGCTTGGTTGATGCGATCCTGGATGTTGCGTTCAACGGTTTTTTCCATGCCCGAGTAGGCATGCACCACGTACCAACGCAGATCAGGATTGGCCGAGGGGGCCATAGGCTCCGCTGCGGCTGGGGCTTCCACAATGTCAGTCATTATTTTTTCCACCCCAGAATCAAGTCATAAAACACAAATTCGAGCGTCTTGTCGGTGAGCCACAAAAACAAAGCCATCAAGACCACAAAACCAAACACATAGGCGGTCATTTGCACCGCTTCTTTGCGCGCAGGCCAAACAACTTTGCCCACCTCGCGCCATGCATCGCGGCCAAAAGCCATCAACTGTCGGCCTGCTTCGGCCGTAAAAAACACCACCACGGATGCCGCCAAACCCAAGAGCAAAGCACCCCACTGCACCAGCGCACCTTGCTTGCTGAGCATGTAGTAGGCCACCAAGGCCGCGATCAGAAGCGCAACGGCGGCGGCCAGCTTGGCCTTATCTGCACCCGTATTGACTGTTTCGACTTGAGACGTTGCCATGTTTACCTTATTTCACACTACTGCAATTGCTATCCATCCCATACCTCCACCCCTGAGACGCTGAAGCCCGCCATGGTGGTGGCGGGCTTTTCAGCACCGAATCTGTCGATTCAGGTGGCAGGGGCAGTAAGAATCGAACTTACAACCTTCGGTTTTGGAGACCGACGCTCTGCCAATTGAGCTATACCCCTACTGAATCAATTAAGCAATGATCTTGGCAACCACACCAGCACCGACAGTACGACCACCTTCACGGATGGCGAAGCGTAGGCCTTCTTCCATGGCGATGGGGTTGATCAACTTGACGGTGATGCTGACGTTGTCGCCGGGCATGACCATTTC
>JANXSU010000122.1 GCA_025356545.1 Comamonadaceae bacterium | reverse complement strand
CCCAAGATGGCTGGATTTTCCAGCGTGCTGGTGTCTTGAGTGATCGCTTCACCTTTGGCAATAGAACGCAGCAAACGGCGCATGATTTTTCCTGAGCGCGTCTTAGGCAGGTTTTCGCCAAAGCGGATGTCCTTGGGCTTGGCGATGGGGCCAATCTCTTTGGCCACCCAGTCACGCAGCTCTTTGGCTAATTGCTTACCTTCATCACCCGTGGGCAGGGGGCGCTTGAGCACCACGAAGGCGCAGATCGCCTCACCCGTCAGGTCATCCGGACGTCCTACCACGGCAGCCTCAGCTACCAAGTCGGTTTTTGCTACCAGTGCCGATTCAATTTCCATTGTGCCCATGCGGTGGCCGGAAACGTTCAGCACGTCATCAATGCGGCCAGTGATGCGAAAGTAGCCACGATCTGCACTGCGCACTGCACCGTCGCCCGCCAGATACAAGGTGCCCCCCATTTCCTCAGGGAAGTAGCTCTTTTTAAAGCGTTCAGGGTCGTTCCAAATGGTGCGAATCATCGAAGGCCAGGGCCGTTTGACAACCAGCATGCCGCCGGAGCCATTGGGGACGTCATTGCCCACCTCGTCCACGATAGCGGCCATGATGCCCGGCAGCGGCAAGGTACACGAGCCCGGCACAAGCGGCGTGGCACCCGGCAGCGGCGTGATCATGTGGCCACCGGTTTCGGTCTGCCAGAACGTGTCCACAATCGGGCAGCGTTCGCCACCAACGTTTTTGTAGTACCACATCCAAGCTTCAGGGTTGATGGGCTCACCGACCGAGCCGAGGATGCGCAAGCTGGACAAATCCGAGCGATCAGGATGCACTGACGCATCGCCTTCGGCCAGCTTGATCAGTGAACGAATGGCCGTGGGTGCGGTGTAAAAAATAGAGCACTTGTGGCGCTCAATCATCTGCCAAAAGCGACCGGCATTCGGGAAGGTGGGTACACCTTCAAAGATGATTTGTGTGGCACCCGCAGCCAGCGGGCCGTAGGCAACGTAAGTGTGGCCGGTGATCCAGCCGATGTCAGCCGTGCACCAGAACACATCGTCAGCGCGCAGGTCAAAGGTCCAGTCCATCGTGAGCTTGGCCCACAACAAATAGCCTCCCGTGGCGTGCTGCACCCCCTTGGGTTTGCCGGTGGAACCAGAGGTGTAGAGAATGAACAGCGGATGCTCCGCACCCACGGCCACAGGGGCGCAGGTGGTGCTTTGCCCCGCCATCGCTTGGCCAAAGGTTTTGTCGCGGCCAGCCACCATATTGCAGGCGGTCTGAGTGCGCTCATAAACAAAAACGTTTTTGATGGACTCACAGCCGCCCATGGCCAGACCTTCGTCAACAATGGCTTTGAGTGGCAACTCTTTGCCGCCCCGCATCTGAAAATTGGCGGTGATCACGGCCACAGCCCCGGCATCAATGATGCGCTCTTGCAAGGCCTTGGCGCTGAAGCCACCAAAAACTACGCTATGGGTTGCACCAATGCGGGCGCAGGCCTGCATGGCAATCACACCCTCCACGGTCATGGGCATGTACACCAGCACACGGTCACCCTTTTGAATGCCGTGGGCGATTAGCGCGTTGGCAAACTGGCTCACGCGGGCCAGTAATTCCTTGTAAGTGACCTTGACGACCTCGCCGCCATCAGCTTCAAAAATGATGGCAGTTTTATTCTCGGTCGGCGTGCCCATGTGCCTGTCCAGGCAATTGGCACTGGCGTTGAGTTCGCCGTCGTCAAACCATTGATAGAAGGGCGCGTTGGACTCGTCCAGCGTACGGGTAAAGGGCTTGCTCCAGAGCACGTTGTCACGCGCCAGTTCAGCCCAAAACCCCTCAAAGTCTTTTTCAGCGGCGGCACATAGTGCGTTGTAGCCATCCATGCCTGAGATACGTGCCGACTTGACTGTGGCCTCAGAAGGTGGGAAAACGCGGTTTTCAACCAAAACAGACTCAATGGCGGAGCTAGATGCACTCATGGGTTACTTTCTGGAGTTGACAATCAAAACAAGCCGCGACTATCAATTCCCGCACTTACACCTCACTGACTGTATGGGTAAATTTTTCGGCACGATTCGGGGTTTACGACAGCTCATTAGGCAACCAAAGTCAAGGTCGTCTGCGTTGAAAACTTATGCCTCGAGGCTGATCTTCATTCCCACTCGATGGTGGCAGGAGGTTTAGAACTCACGTCATAAGTCACACGGTTAATCCCCCGAACTTCGTTAATGATTCTCCCGCTCACTTTCTTCAGCAGTGCATAGGGCAGCTCGGCCCAATCGGCCGTCATGAAGTCGCTGGTCTGCACGGCGCGCAGGGCCACCACGTAGTCGTAGGTGCGGCCATCGCCCATCACGCCCACGCTCTTGACCGGCAAGAAGACGGTGAAGGCTTGGCTGGTCAGCTCGTACCAGCTCTTGCCTGTGGGTTCGTCTTTGAAGTTGTGCAGCTCTTCGATGAAGATGGCGTCGGCGCGGCGCAGCAGATCGGCGTATTCTTTTTTCACCTCACCCAAGATGCGCACACCCAAGCCGGGGCCTGGGAAGGGGTGGCGATAGACCATGCCGTGTGGCAGGCCCAGCGCAACGCCCAGTTCGCGCACCTCGTCTTTGAACAGGTCACGCAGCGGCTCCAGCAATTTGAGACCCAGTTGCTCGGGCAGGCCACCCACGTTGTGGTGGCTCTTGATGGTGACGGCCTTCTTGCCCTTGCCACCGCCGGACTCAATCACATCAGGATAAATGGTGCCTTGGGCCAACCACTTTGCTCCTTTTTTACTAG
>JANXSU010000120.1 GCA_025356545.1 Comamonadaceae bacterium | reverse complement strand
ATGCGGTTGGTGACCCACAGCGTGGGCACGGTGTTGGACTCCAGAATCTGGTTCACCCAGGCTTTGCCGCTGACACTGGCGTTGCGTGGTGCAGCACCTTGATCGGCACGCGCCAGCCACTGGGCAGCCTCGCTGGAGATGGGGGGGAACACGTCTTCCACCTCGTCAAACAACAGGGCCGACTGGGCGCTGCCTTTGAGAAACACCTGTGCAATTTGCAGCGAGCGATAACGGTCACGGCCGCTCAAAGAGTTGCCGTCCCGGTCGGCATACTCCACCTCATACAGCTCCAACCCGGCGCTTTGTGCCACCACCTTGGCCAGCTCGGTCTTGCCTGTGCCCGGTGGGCCGTAGAGCAGCACGTTGACACCCGCCTCCCCACGCGCCACGGCGTTGCGCAGCAAGGCACACAGCATCTGAACGTCTTGCGCAACAAAGTCGAAGTCACCCACAGTCAGCGCGCTTTTTGAAGAGGGCCGGGTGAAGACGGCCATCAGCTCGGCTTGGTCGCGGTACTGGCGCATCAGCACCGGGGGCAGCTTGTCGCTGACTTTCATCAGGTCAGCCATGTCGGTGATGTTGTGCTCGGAGATCAGGTTCTCTACCAAGCCAATGCGCTCCAGCCGCGAACCCGCGCGCAGGGCTTCGCCGACCTCGACCGCGTTGACGCCGGCCAGCTCGGCAATCACCGCATAGGCCTCGGGCGCGCTGTTGACCTTGAACTCCACCAACAGGCTGCGCAGCTCACGCTGGTAGCGCGCCAACGTGCCGTAAAGCAGCAGGGCGCGCTCAGCCTGATTGAGCTGGAGCAAGCTGGCCAGGGCGTCGATGTTTTTCTCGACCAGGGTGGATTGCTTTTTTAGCGCTTGGGTGAGCCAATCTTTACTGACGACCAGCACGCTCATCAGGTCTTTGGGCTGGGCCTTGGCGAACTCATCAAGGTAGAAAAACAGCGTGCCGTCTTCCAACGGGTCACGCCAGTCGCCAAAGCGGGCTAAAAATTCTGGGGGGGTCAAACCCTCGTGACCGCTCCATGACTCGTGGGTGGCACAGCGCCAGGTGAGAAATTCGCGCAGGCGCTGCAACACGGGCAGCGGCCAGACCAAGTGCCGACCCGTCAATGCAATGACACCGTTCAAATCGCGCCGCGCATTGAAGCCCGAGCCCATGCGGGCCACCAAGGTCAGGACAAACTGGGAACACATCAAGTCCAGCACGGGCGCATCTCTGAGCCCTGGGGAAACCAGTAGCTGTCCGTTCGCCTTGTCCACCAACAAACGCTTGACCATTCAAGCCCTCCATCAGAATACATGACAAGTTCACCATAACGCAGTCTTGGGAAAATGTAAAATCCTGCGTATAAAACCGCTATTAGGATCGATTCATGTCAAGCCACAACACCGCCAAGCCCCACTCTGATGACCCGATGGAAAACATCGTGCACGCGATCCCCTACGTGATCCCGGCAGCCGGCGCTTTATTGATTTTCCTGCTGGCTTTTATCGCCGTGACCATGGCCTGAAGATCCGTCGCCGCTAGCCTTGAGCTCGCAGCGGCGTGAGCAGCTTGCTTGGTTTCAGCTTAGCGATAGCGCAGCTTCATGATCAAAATTCCGGTCGATAGCCCGAGAGTAATGACGTTTGCAATCACGATGGGCCAGGCCTCTAGCAGCACGCCATAGACAAGCCACAAAGCCACTCCGACGGTAAACGTGGTGTACATACCCAGCGATACACCATTGACATCTCGTGTTGTAAAGGTGTGCCAGGCTTGCGGCACAAAACTCAGGGTGGTAAGGCTGGCGGCCAAGTAGCCGATAAGCTCAGTGAATGGCATAGCGGGTAACACCTTCAGCTCAAACCTAGATCATGTCGGCGTTGTAGACGACGACGCGGTTGCGACCCTCTGACTTGGCTCGGTACAGGGCTCGGTCGGCGTTACCAATCAAGTCTTTTTGAGTCAGGCCATGCAGGGGATAGTCGGCCATGCCGATCGACAGGGTGGCGTGGATCTGAAACCCACCATAGTCAACTACTGTATCGGCAAAGGCCTGACGCCACTGCTCGGCTCGCGCCAGCGCAACCGATTGCGACATAGCGGGTAGTAGTAACAAAAATTCTTCGCCGCCAAAACGGCACACTACATCCTCGGCGCGCGCCTGACTATGCAGAAGATGGGCAAGAATTTTAAGAACTTCATCACCCGCTTGGTGGCCATACGTGTCGTTGATTTTTTTGAAATAGTCAATGTCGATAAGCATCAACCAAAGGGCTTGATCCTCACGTTTCGCAAAAGCGAATTCACGCGCCATGGTGCTGTCCAGATAACGCCGGTTGTAAAGTCCGGTGAGTGGATCGCGGTTGGCATGTTCCAGGAGTTGAGCCTGTAGCTTTTGATTCTCAGCCAACTGATCTTGCAAATCGGCATTGACCTTGTGCAAGCTCTGATCGCTGTGGCGCAGCTCGCGCCGGGTGTCTCGCAGGTTGATGCTGCGTTGATACGCCGCGCTGGTGACGATCATCAAATAAACCAAAAGCCCCACGATGCACAGCCCCGTGGTCAGAACGTCCGTGTCAGGCTCAAATTGGAAATGACCGAATGCGGTCCAAACCAACACACCCGCCACAAAGAACAACGTGGCTTGCAAAGCGCCCACCAAGTTACGATAAAACGCAACATTCATCAAGGCAGCACTGAAGAATGCGAACGTGACCCACACCGGCAACCCGGCACCGGCACACCACAAACCCAAGAAAAAACTGTCAACCAACAGGTTTTTTAGCTCGGCATCCAAAGAGTACGCTGCGCGTTGCGCGCGCCAAAACATCAGATGCGGATAAACAAAAAACTGGAGGAGTAACAACCCCCAAACGAGCGGGCTTGCATGCTTACCCCACCATTGCGCAGAGAAGATGGCAAACGCCATGACAAATGATGCCGTGCGCACCCGGTAGTTGGCCAGGACGAAGGGGTTGATGGGCCCACTGCGGTCTTTGGGGGCCAAGATACTCAGCATGATGTGATTCAGTCAGACGAAGGCTTGAGCGGCAAGGTATTCTTGATGGAACGATCTTCTATATCCCTGAAAGTCCATTCTACAAGCGCTTCCAGCGCGGGTCGAGCCGCCTGTGCATTGGGGTGGTTGATGATGGCCACCAGCACATGGCGCTGCCCGCTGAGCGCATGAACATAACCCGCCATCGCCACCACATCACGCAGGCTGCCACTTTTGAGATGGGCGCTGCCTGCGGCTTTGCCCTTGATACGCCGGAGCGTGCCGTCCACGCCGACGATGGGCAAAGACGACACCAGCTCGGGCATCAGGGGCGAAGCCCAGGCGCTTTGCAGCAAGCGCGCCAAGGCCTCGGCGCTGATGCGCTCGGTGCGAGAGAGGCCCGACCCGTTGTCCAGCACAGGCGCCGGCGTCGCGCCGAATCGATCGCGCCACCAGTCTTGCAGCAGCGCTCTGGAGCCCGCCAGCGTGCCCACGCCAAGTTGTTGCAAGCTCAGGGTGAGAAACAGCTGCTGTGCCATTACGTTGTTGCTGAACTTGTTGATGTCACGAATGGTCTCGGCCAGCGGCGCCGAGTTCACACTCAAGGTGGCGGGCAGCGCAGCAGGCAGTCGACCCTCACGCACGCGGCCACTGAGTTGCCCGCCCATCTCTCGCCACAAGCCTTCAACCGTGCGCACGCTGTAGCTGGCCGGGTCGGCATAGGCCAGGGGCCAGACTTTCTCACCACAACTGGCTGAGTACGTGCCGCTGAAGCGGATGCGGTTGGCGTCGCTCATGTCGGCTTTGAGCGCGGCGCGGTAGTCAGTGCACTCGCCGTTGACCAGGGGCACGCTGGTCTGCATCTGTACCCCGGCCAGTGGCGGCTCGTAGTTGACCCGGGCCACTTGCGCGGCACGATCTGGCACAAACGTCATCACCACCGATTTGAAGTTGAGCAGCAGCGCGTCGGGCGCAGCGTTGTAGGGGCGCAGCGGTTCGCCATCAAAGTCGCCGGGGTTGGGCGCGACTGTCTCAAACGCGCTGCGGACCAGCACGATGTCGCCCGCAATCGCCTTGATGCCCAGGCCCTGCACGCGGCGCAGCAAGAGCCACAAACGCTCCAGCACCAGCTTGGGGTCGCCCTGGCCTTTGAGGTAGAGGTTGCCTTGCAGCGTGCCGTCTTTCACCGTGCCATCAACGTGCACCGAGGTGGCCCAGACAAAGGCCGGGCCCAGGGTGTCGAGCGCCGCATAGGTGGTGACCAGCTTCATGACCGAGGCCGGGTTCATGGACACGTTGGCTCGGTGACTCAAGCGCGGTGGACTCTGGCCATCGGCGGCGACCACCAGCAAAGAGGCGGCCTCTAGCGGCACTTTGGCACGCGCCAAGGCAGCGGTGACTTGGGGCGGCACAGTGCTCTGTGCTTGTGCGCTGCCGACGAAGCACCATAGGGGCAGGAAGAGGAGAAGGGTGAGCGAAAGAGCGGTAGAGGCGCGCATAGTCAACAAGTCTAAGCCACCCCCGCCGATAATCCCTCCATGCATTTCATTCAGCGCTGGTCACCCAAGACCGTGGGCCTTGTTGCCGCCGCCATCACCGTTGTTATCTGGACGAGCTTCATCGTCATCGCCCGCGCCTCGGTCAAAGGCACGCTCACGCCGTTTGACATCGGGCTGGCCCGCATCATCGGGGCCAGTCTGGTGTTGGTGCCGCTGGGGGTCTGGCTGGTGCGGCGGGATCGGGTTGAAGCAGTTCAAAACGCGGCGCCAGATTCGTCATTGAAGGGCGTGCACGCATCCAGCCTGTTCGGCCTGTCGCCACTGCCCCTGCGCGTTACCGCTATTTGTGGCGTCTTTGGCTCCTTCGCCTACGCCGCGCTGGCCTACAGCGGCTTTACCTTTGCCCCGGCGGCCCATGCCTCGGTGCTCATGCCCGGCAGCTTGCCGCTGTGGACGTCGCTCTTGGCCGTGCCGCTGCTGGGTCTGCGCATCACGGCGGTGCGCGCGCTAGGTCTGGCCTTGATCGTGGCGGGCGACCTGCTGGTGGGCGGGGCCAGCCTGCTGCACGCCTTTGATGGCGGGCAGGTATGGAAGGGCGACGTCTTGTTCATGACAGCATCCTTGTGCTGGGCCATCTACAGTGTGCTGACGCGACGCTACGCGTTGGAGCCGGTGCGCGCCACCGTGGCCATCACCGTGTTTGCGTTCATGACTTACGTACCGCTCTACGGCCTGCTCTTGCTCACGCACGTGCTGCACAGCCAGTTGCTCAGCGCGCCGGTGGGGGAGGTGCTGTTCCAGATGGGCTTTCAGGGCCTGGGCTCGGTGGTCATCTCTGGCATCACCTTCAACCTGATGGTGCAACACTATGGCCCGGTACGCTCCACCATGATCACGGCTTTGGTGCCCGGTCTGTCGGCACTGGCGGCCGTGTTTTTTCTGGGTGAACCGCTGCACTGGAACCTGATGGTCGGGCTGGCGCTGGTGACGGCGGGGATTTTGTTTGGGGTGCGTAAGGTGAATTTTGCTATTAAATAAATAGCTGCGTACGCTAATAAAATAAGCCTTGCAGCTCTATTGACCACTCAATCTCGCATGAAACTTCTAGCCTTCGACACCAGCACCGACCTCATCTCCATCGCCGTCACACGCCCGGTGGACGGGGTGGCGCAGCTTTGGCAGCACACGGGCGCGGGCGGGGCACAGGCGTCCAGCAGTTTGATCCCTGCGATTGAAGCGCTGATGGCGCAAGCCGGGCTGCGCTACGACGAATTGGACGCCATCGCCTTTGGCCAGGGGCCGGGCTCGTTCACCGGCCTGCGCACGGCCTGCGCGGTGGCGCAAGGGCTGGCCTTTGG
>JANXSU010000119.1 GCA_025356545.1 Comamonadaceae bacterium | reverse complement strand
GTTAGGCGTGCCGCAGGTGGCAATTTTTGGTTCCAGCAGCCCATTGCACACGCCGCCACTGAGTGACGCAGCCCAGGTGCTGTGGCTCAAGAACGACCCCAGCTACCAGCCCCCGCTGGACTGCGCGCCATGCTTTGAGCGGGAGTGTCCGCTTGGCCACATGCGCTGCTTGAATGACCTGAGTGTTGATCAGGTGCTACACGTTTTATAGGTAGGTATTCTGAGTCAGACTTGGTGTAAAACAAGGTAGATAGACTTTGAATTACAAATACGAATCATTCTCGTTTATAATTACGAGATGCATACCAATTTCAAAACCAAGCCACGGCGTCAAACGCAAATCGTCATAGCTTTGAGCATGGTTTGGGGCCTCACACCAGTCAGCAGCCCAGCGCAAATCACACGTCCAGTGAACTCCGTGGTCGTTTCCCCCGGCACCTTGGACGAAATGATCATCAGTGGGGCCAAAAATAATGGCCTCCAAAGCAAAGATCTGTCTTTGACGCGGCTGCCAGTCGAGCTGCGAGACATACCCCAATCGGTGATCGTGATTGATCGCGCCGTGATGAACTCCCAGGGGGCTACGTCGATGGCGTCAGCTTTACGAAATGTGCCAGGTTTGACGATAGGCGCGGCGGAAGGTGGACAGATCGGAACAAACATCAATTTGAATGGGTTTTCTGCGCGAACTGACGTTTACCTGGATGGTGCACGAGATCGTGGGCAGTACTACCGAGACACTTTTGCGCTCGATGCGATTGAGGTTTTGATGGGACCATCGTCCATGCTGTTTGGTCGAGGCTCAACCGGGGGCATCATCAACCAAGTCACCAAAAAGCCCAGTCTCAAGCCTGCCGATGAAGTGCAGGTAAGCGTTAACAGCACTGGGATGGTTCGCACTCTGCTAGATCACAATCAGCCGCTTTCTGAAAAATCAGCGTTTCGCATCGCCATGATGGCGCAGGAAGGCAATGGCAGCGACCGTGATCAAACCAAGCTGAAAGACTATGGAATCGCCCCCTCTTTGAAGCTCGGTATCGGAGAGCCCACCACCATCACCTTGTCAGCGCTGCTGCAACACAACAACGATCAGGTCGATTACGGCCTTCCGAATTTGAACGGTAGCCCTGCCGCAGTGGGTCGAAACACGGCCTATGGATTTAACGATGACCGTACGATTTCGGACATAGCCTCCCTCAGCGCGGTGCTGGAGCACAAATTGTCCAGCACCAGCCACCTGCGCAACCAGACCCAATTGAACAGCGTGAGCACCGACGCACGGGAAACCGCTGCGCAAGGCCTGGGCACCCTCGGCCTCGGTGGGTTCTCACCCCTGTCTGTTGGCACCACCGCCAATCCCGTGGCGGCCAGCTCGGTTTTGCCGCTGAGCCAGCTTTGGGTGCGCCAGCAAAGCCATGACCGGGCCATCCGTGATGACTCGATTTTCAACGTCACCGAATTCAGCGGCGAAGTTAAATCGGAATCGGTTCAGCACACATGGCTGGCCGGATTCGAGTTGGGACAGGACAATTACAACAACCAAAACTATTACCGTAACGGTAGTTGCAACGGGAGTGACCTCAACCCTGTGGGCGGCACTTCGGGTTACACCGCGTGCACTCCTTTGCTCACTTCTGGCAGTGGCAATACGCCGACAACCGCACCCAGCATCGCGGGGAATTTGGCGACGGGCAAGTCGAGCACTGTCGCGGCCTTTGCCAATGACACGGTGGATATCGGCCCGCATTTCAAGCTGGTGGCAGGGCTGCGGGCGGACCAATTTATAGCCAGCATCAGCAACTCGCTGCCCACAACCACCACGCCAGCCGCAGCCAGTCAAACGGTGAATTTCACTAGCGCACGGGCCGGGGGCATTTGGCAGCCAACGCCAGCGCAGTCGTATTACCTGTCTTACAGCACCTCGTTCAATCCCTCGCTGGAGCAACTGGTCAACACCACGGGCGGCAGCGATCCCTTGCCGCCTCAACAAAACCTTGCTTATGAAGCAGGGGCTAAGTGGGAGCAAAACGGCGGCAAACTCTCACTCACTGCGGCCGTTTTTCAAATCACCCAAACCAACGCACGATCGCAGGATGCGGTCGGGGTCTACACCGCCACGGGCACGGTGCGCGTGAACGGCATGCGCGCGGGGGTGGCTGGTCGTGTCAGCGACAAGCTGCAAGTTTTTGGTGGCTACACCCATCTGGACGCGACGATCATTGACGGTATTGCGCCGGGCACCCAAGGACAAACACCGGCAAACACCCCCAAAGACTCGGCCAGTCTGTGGGGCAGCTATGCCTTTATCCCGAACTGGGAGCTGGGAGGTGGTGCCACCTACAGTTCGGAGCGTTTTGCCAACAACACCAACCTGGTGTCAGTTCCGTCCTACATCCGCTGGGATGCTGTACTCGCCTACCACCAGCCCAAGTACGATCTGCGACTGAACTTCTTTAATCTCTTCAGCGCGTCTTATTACGATGCGCTGATTCCCTCGGATGGTGGGCGCGCCGTGCCAGGTCTGGGCCGCTCAGCCGCTGTGACAGTGAGTTACAGGTTCTGATATGTTGGTCTGTATCCCACAGGTTTTGAACCCCAAACAGGTGGCGCATCTGCGTGCCTTGCTGGACGCTGCTGGGGCGGCTTGGGTGGATGGCCGGGTGACGGCTGGCTACCAGGGCGCGCTCGTCAAGCTGAACCAGCAGATGGACGAGCAATCGTCGGTGGCGCGTGAGTGTCAGGCCGTGGTGGTCGCAGCCTTGGAGCGTAATGCCCTGTTCATCAGCGCCGCCTTGCCCAATGTACTGTACCCGCCGATGTTTAACCGCTACGCTGAGGGCATGGGCTTTGGTTTGCATGTCGATGGCAGCGTGCGTATCAACCCTCGCAATGGCTCCAAGTTACGCACGGATGTGTCGGCAACCTTGTTTCTCTCGGAGCCCGACAGCTACGAAGGCGGCGAGTTGCAGATCGAGGACAGCTACGGCATGCACAGCGTCAAGCTGGCTGCGGGCGATATGGTGCTCTACCCGGCCAGCAGTTTGCACCAAGTAACGCCTGTCACCCAAGGCGTGCGCTTGGCCTGCTTTACCTGGGTACAAAGCCTCGTCAGCGATAACGCTGAACGCAGCCTGCTGTTTGATCTGGACAATTCGATCCAGCGCTTGAACCGGAGTGACGCCGATGAAGTGGCGCGGCGCACGCTGGTGGGCGTCTATCACAACCTGTTGCGCCAGTGGAGCAAGCCCTGATGAATCTGATGAACTCACTCTCTGCCATCCGCTGGCTGCGGAAAATGCATGGTTGGATTGGTTTATGGGGAGCGGCACTGGGCTTGATTTTTGGCTTCAGTGGCATCTGGCTCAATCATCGGGCGGTACTCAAGCTTCCACCGGTATTACAGGAGCGCAGTCATGCACAGTTGGCACTACCCGATATTGCACCGGCGAGTGCAAAAGACATGGCGCAATGGCTGCAAGGCGCATTGCAGTTGAAGTCTGAGGCCAATTCGGTTCGCGTTGAATCGGCCCGCCCTGTCGGTTGGACGGAACAGGCGCTGATGCAGCCGGAGCGCTGGGTTATTAATTTTGGTGGCCCCAATGAGGTCATCCAAGCCGAATACTGGAGGGGTAATCGTTCCGTGAGCGTCTCGACAACCGCTAATGGCCTTGTGGCCACCCTGACCAATCTTCATAAGGGCGTAGGCATGCCGATAGCATGGATTCTGCTGATTGACACATTCGCTGGGTGTGTGATGTTTTTATCGCTGTCCGGCGTTCTTCTTTGGGTGCAAACGAATCGTCGCCGTGCCATAGGGGCCAGCATCGCGACCACGTCACTGGTGCTCATGCTGGGCTTGGTAGCAATGCGAATTCGATAATCAATTGACAATATAAATGAGAATGGTTATTATTTGCAGACACAATCTTTCATTGAAATGCCATGTTTGAAACTCTGCTCATCACCTTTCGCGAAGGCCTGGAAGCCTTTTTGATGGTGGCCATTGCCACGCTGTACTTGCGAAAAACGGGACGACATCGGTTGATCGGCGGCGTACGGGCGGGCTTGGCGGTCTCGGTGGCAGGTTCTGTGGCTCTCGGTGTCGCATTGGCGGGCGTGGGGGCTACGTCGCCTAAATGGGAAGGCATTCTGGCCTTGCTGGCAGCAGCAGCAGTGGTCTGGTGCGTGACGCACATGCTGAAGATGGGCCGACACATAGGCGGTGAGATCTCATCCGAGTTGGGTAAAGTGTCGGTGCTCGAAGGCGCTAAAGCCTGGTGGGCCGTGTTTGGCTTTACTCTGTTCATGGTGGGTCGTGAAGGCATCGAAACAGCTGCCATGCTGGCTTCACTGGCGGGCAATGCCGAGTTGCGTCACATGACGGTGGGCGGGCTGCTCGGTTTGACGCTGGCAGGGACTGTCGCTTGGCTCTGG
>JANXSU010000028.1 GCA_025356545.1 Comamonadaceae bacterium | reverse complement strand
AAAATTCCACTTGACGCTCACGCGAAGACGCCGTTTTGCCGCTGGGGTTGATATTGGGGGGCGGGTTCACTGGGTATTGCGCGATAGTGGAGAGAATTTATGTGGAAATATTGGCAGGGATATTGAGGTCACGGATTCAGGTAAGAATTCCAAAAAAATATTGAATTTTTATGAAGCGGTGTTTGGCATTGATTAGCCATTATTAGTCTTGGGGGCTACCCATCTGGCGGTCGAATGATTGGCGAATCAGGCCGATCACGTAGGGTAGCTCATCAGCAGTGCTAAGGCCAATTTCCACGTCGCCATTGCCCCATCGCCCGATATTGGAGATATCGCGGCAAAGGCCTTTGGGATCTTCGAGGTCGTCAATGCTTAGGTTAAGCACCAGCAGCAGACGCTTGGCCTGCGGCACCACATCCACAAAATTTGTTTCGGCCTTGTAGGCGACGTACAGCTTCAAGAAATCTTCGTTGACGCACGGGTCAAGGGCCAGGATTGACTTGCGCAAAGCTTCAAACAGCTCGCGCATTGGCCCGGCCATAAGGTGGGCATGGTCTGCCACGCCGTATTGCTGGCCGGGTTGGGCTGTGGCTGGACGGTAGGTGTTAAGTACGTCGTCGGTCAGTTGAGGGGCTCCCCAAACCTTGGCTGCGTCTGCGGCAAGTCGGTCGGCACGATTTTTGATGGCCGTCTCGTTCCACTGGCTGACTGTGCCAAGTCCAAGGTTCAGCTTGAGTGGGCTGTGGGCAAAACCAACGGGGTTACCGTCCTTGTCGGTGACTTGGTCGCGCTTGTAGACAAAGGGGTGGTCGCTGTATTCGCTGTTGTAGCCTGTCAACGTAAGGTTGCCCAAGGTGTGCAACCAGTCTTGCTGGACACGCTGCCAGTCAGTGCCCAGCTCGGCTTGCCATTCTTTGGACAGGGCTTCGTTCTGCGGCAGGATGTGCTCAATGGTGTAGTCCTCCACCATCACCCGCTCCTTGCGGCCGTGATTTTCCAGACGTCGCAGCCAATAGCTGCGGCTGCGGAAGTTGTAGATGTCGCGCACTTTCACATCGCGCTGGAATTCATCGTCGTTGGGGAAGCGTCGGTACGAAGGCAGCAGAAGGAACGCCGCCTGCACGCTTTCAAGGTATCTGTCCTTCTTGAGGGTGCGGCTCATCCCCGCAAAGGTTTTGTTCAGCGAGTTGGTAGGAATAGCGCAGATGGCGCGACGGAACACGTAGCTCTCCACCAATCGCACGATGCGCAGCACCTCATCGCAGGTCAGACGGCCTTGTTTGTAATCGTGGTAAACGTCCAGTAAAAAGGGATAAGCCACATCGACTTTCAGCTCACGTAAGTCATGGAAGGCCTGCTTGAGTGATGCATCTGTTTCAGTGCTTAGGGCCATGGCGCAGTAGTAGGACGCATATGCGTGAATGTCAGCCACCAAGTCGCGGGTGTCACCTTTGAGCCCGCGTGCAAAAGCCTTGAACGCGACATAAACCTCACGCACGTTCGGAATCTCACCAGTTTTGGCTGTCAGGTAGTGGCGCATGAAGGCGTCGAAATGCACCACGTAAGCCGCTTGGCCAAACGCCCGTTCCATGGGGCGCCAGTAGGTCTTGTACAGCTCAGTCTGTAGCTTGGGCTCAAGGCCCATCAAAATAAAGTTGCGGATGAGGTCCGCCTGGCTGAGTTCCAGCCCAGTGGAATTCATGCTTTCAAAGATTAGTTGCGGATTGTCTTGGGCACGGTCGAGCGACACATCCACGATCACCAACTTGGCAAGGCCTTGGCAGATGGCCTCCAGCACGCCTTGGTTGGCAGCAATGAGCTCTTGGAACAAGGCGTAGTTTTCAGTGATGCGGCTGCTGGCCTCTGCTGGCAGTGGCGTGTTTTGCAAGATCGTCAGCAGCGTGTCTTTATCGGTCTCAGACAGGATCAGCTTGAAATGGCGCTCTCCGTCTTCGTCGGGATTGAGCAGGTAGTAGTTGCGAAGCTTCTTGTTAGAGAAGGCTTCCAACAACTCGCCCAGTCCTCGCGTCTCGAAGTGTTTTGCAAGGGCTGCAATCAGCAAAGTGCTGGTGGTCAGACGTTGCTGGCCGTCAATGACCAACAAAGCTTCTTGGCTGGTGACGGAAGACAGGCCACGCTCAACGTAGACGATGGAGCCGATGAAGTGAGCCTGAACCTTTTCGTCCCGGCCGACACGCATCAAGTCAGACCAGAGCTGGCGACACTGCTCTGCGGTCCACGAGTAGTTTCGCTGGTAAATCGGGATAACGAACTGCGGAGACTTCCTGAGGAACTTGAGTAAGTTTGCTTCTGTCGCTTTCATTTCTCGTCCCTTTTTTATTTTTTGCGATTGATTTTTTTACACTAGCCGTGCCCGATGCCGCGCAATCTGGGCCCTTACTTGGGCTGGCGCCGTTCCGCCCAGTGTGTTACGGGCATTGAGTGAGCCGCGCAGGCTCAGGCAATCGAACACGTCTTTCTCGATAGAGGCGTGAAAGCCTTGCAGCACGGCGAGTGGCAGCTCAGACAAGTCCACGTTGTGGCCGATAGCGGCTTTGACCGCATGGGCGACCGTCTCGTGCGCATCGCGGAAAGGCAGGCCTTTTTTGACCA
>JANXSU010000005.1 GCA_025356545.1 Comamonadaceae bacterium | reverse complement strand
TGCGATGCGCTGCGCCTGTTCAAGCTCGGTTACAGCTGGGGCGGCCCGATGAGCTTGGTCGTGCCCTACGACTTGGACACGATGCGCACCGTCTGGCCCACCCATCTGAAACAAGGCTACCTGGTGCGGTTTTCAACCGGCCTTGAAGCCGTAGCAGACCTTCAAGCCGACTTGGCGCAAGCCCTTGCAACAGCCCTACAGTGAGCTGACAATTTCACAGGCCAATTGACCCATGGCCTCGGTAGAACGTGCGTAGGGTGCTATTAATTTTGCAGTATCGTAATGCTTGAAGTTGCGCGCCATTGAGCTGATATACACCGGGTCGTAGTGGAGGGTGAGCAGCGCCTGCACCACGGGCTCAATCTGGCCAGCCCGCACCTGTGATTGCCAGCCCTCAACGACGGCTCTACCGCGCATGGGCGTGAGTGCGTCCAGCCGCTCACAAAAAGCTCCCGAGTCACGCACGAAGAAGTCGTAGTCCTCCATCAACAGCGCCACGCGCTCCACGTCAGGCAACACGAGGTTCAGGCAAGTGCCCGCGCGCATGGCGTCAATCAGCGCAGTGGGCACGGCTACGTTGCCGACCTTTTTGCTTTCGCTCTCCACAAACACAGGGCGTGTTGGGTCAAGTTGGCCCAGAGCGTGCCAGATGCGGGTGTCAAAGTGCTTTTGCGTGGGCTGTGCCAGGCCCGGAATGGCCCCTAGCACCGAGCTGCGGTGGTTGGCCAGTGCTTCCAGATCCAGCACCTGCGCACCAGCCGTGTGCAAGGCTTGCAGCAGCCGGGTTTTGCCTGAGCCGGTGGTGCCACAAATCACGCGCCAGTCAAACTGCGGGGCCAAGCGGGGAATGTCCACCACCACCGCTGCGCGAAAGGCTTTGTAGCCCCCTTCCACCAGCGTGACCCGAAAGCCGATTTGATCCAGCACCAGCGCCAGCGAGCCACTGCGTTTGCCGCCACGCCAGCAGTAGAGCAGGGGCTTCCAGTCTTTGGGTTTGTCAATGACATCGCGCTCGATATGGGTCGAGATGTTGCGCGCTGCCAGGGCTGCGCCGCGTTTTTTGGCTTCAAAGGCGTTGATCTGCTTGTAGGTCGTGCCCACGGCCTTGCGCTCTTCGTCGTTGAGCGTGGGCCAGTTCACGGCCCCAGGCAGGTGGTCTTCAGCGTATTCGCCTTCGCTGCGGGCGTCAATGATGATGTCAAAGCTGTTAAGTTGACGCAGCGCGTCGGCAGCGGGTAGCAGGGTCAGGCTCATGGCAATAGTTTTTTAAGTTCGGGCCAGACGTTGCCCAGCATGATGGCCTGTGCGGGCTCGGCAGGGTGAATGCGGTCTGCCTGGAACAGCTCGCTCGCATGGGGCACATCGGCCACGCCTTTGAGCAGAAAGGGCACCAGTGCCGTCTTGTGGGTTTGAGCGGTTGCGCCATAGAGAGCCGCAAAGCGATTGGCATAGTCTTGCCCGTAGTTCGGCGGCACTTGCATGCCAATCAGCAGCACCTTGGCGCCGCTCGCCTTGGCGGCCGCAGTCATCTGGCTCAAATTGCTTTGCGTTCCTTGCAAAGACATGCCCCGCAGCGCATCGTTGCCCCCCAGCTCGATAATGACGTGCGTGGGGCGGTGCTTGTCCAGCAGGGCGGGCAGCCGAGATGCGCCGCCCGAGGTGGTGTCGCCGCTGATGCTGGCATTGACGAGCGTGACCTTGGGTTTTTGAGTGGCCAGGCGCGCCTGTAGCAAGGCCACCCAGCCCGTGCCAAGGGGCAGGCCATACTCGGCACTGAGCGAGTCGCCCAGCACCAACAAAGTAGGCGCGGTGCGCGGCTTCATCGGAGCGGTAGTCGCCCCGCCAAGCTGCCAAAAACTCAGCAGCAAGCCGCTCGCGATAATGTGTCTTCGATTCAAAGAAAGTCCCATGTCTGATTCAATGATTACTGTGGCCCATGTGTTCAAGTCGGTGACTGACTCCACCGGCACTCTCGACATTTTGCGCGATATCGATTTCACCCTCAAAGCGCGGGAGACTGTGGCCATTGTCGGCGCGTCCGGTTCCGGCAAAAGCACGCTCCTGTCCATCATCGCCGGACTCGACACGCCCACGCGCGGCACGGTTACGCTGGCGGGGCAAGACCTGTTTGCCATCGACGAAGACGCCCGTGCCGCACTGCGCGCACAAAAAGTCGGTTTTGTTTTCCAAAGCTTTCAGTTGTTGGGCAATTTAACGGCGCTTGAAAACGTCATGCTCCCACTGGAGCTGGCAGGACGTAAAGACGCGCGACGTACGGCCACCGAGATGCTTGCCCGCGTGGGCCTGTCCGAACGGCTGGGGCACTACCCCAAGGTGCTCAGCGGAGGTGAGCAGCAGCGCGTGGCCTTAGCGCGGGCTTTTGTGGTGCGACCCGCCGTGCTGCTGGCGGATGAGCCCACCGGCAGCTTAGACTTTGCCACTGGTGAAAAAGTGATGGAGCTTATGTTTGATTTGAACCGGGAGTGGGGCACAACGCTGGTGCTGGTCACGCACGATCCGGCCATTGCCGCGCGTTGCGAGCGGCGCATCACGATTGAGGCCGGGCAAGCCCGATAATCACTCCATGTCTTCCCCAAAAATCCTGTTCGGTTTTCATGCCGTGGGTGTGCGTATGAAAACCGCGCCCAAGTCCGTCATCGAAGTTTATTTTGAGCCTACCCGGCGCGACGCGCGCATGCGGCAATTTTTGGAGCGCGCCCAGGAGGCCGGTGTGCGCCTGATTGAAGCCGACGGCCCACGACTGGCCAAGCTGTGCGGTGGTCATGGCCACCAAGGCGTGGCCGCGCGCGTTGAGCACATTCCCCAAGTCCACTCGCTGGATGACCTGCTGGATTCACTGAGTGAGTCGCCATTGATATTGGTTCTGGACGGCGTGACCGATCCGCACAACCTGGGGGCCTGCTTGCGCGTGGCCGATGGTGCAGGCGCACACGCGGTGATTGCGCCCAAGGACCACGCCGTTGGTGTCAATGCCACGGTCGCCAAGGTGGCCAGTGGTGCCGCAGAGACGGTGCCCTACTTCATGGTGACCAACCTGGCCCGCACGCTGGGCGAACTCAAAGAGCGCAGCATCTGGTGCATTGGCACGAGTGACGACGCCCCTAAAACGATTTACCAGGTCGATCTGAAAGGCCCGGTCGCGCTCGTGCTGGGGGCCGAAGGCGACGGCATGCGCCAGCTCACCCGCAAGACCTGCGATGAGCTGGTGGGCATTCCCATGAAGGGGGCGGTCGAGAGCTTGAACGTCTCGGTGGCCAGTGGGGTGTGCCTGTACGAGGCCTTGCGTCAGCGGCAATAACAAAAGCGCCTGAGAAGGCGCTTTTGTTTGAAGTTGTGGGGCAGTGGCGTTAAAGACCTAACCAAAGAATCAACTTTTTCTCTGCTTCCTCAGACGTTGCCACAAAACCTTTATAGCCAGACGGCGCCAGGGATTTTTTACCTGCATCGTTTTGACCCATGCCGAGCAAAGTTTCGCGCAGGAGTGTGACGGTTGATGGGTCTAGCTTAGTGGAGGCCAGCCACTGCTTGATGGGCATAGGGTGGGACTCAGCGCAGGTCTTGCCGCCCTTTTCCTTCCAGGCCTTGATCACCGCGCCAGACGCTGTTGCCCCGTAGGCTGCAAAATTATTTTCAACATAAAAGGGCACAGCTTCTTGATAGCGTGTGGTTTGCAGCTTAATGCTGTCAAGCTTGATGCCGTTTTCTTTTAAGGTGGCGCGCGTCATCACGGCGGTGATGGAGTCCGGGTCTGGCGTCACAAAGGCTTTGCCGTTCACCGTGGCCCAGTCTTGGATCGGTGTGGGCTCCTTGCACAGCAGTGACACTTTGTACTCGGTAAAGCCACCCGTCCATGCAATAGCTTTATAGCTGCCCGCCTTGATTGATTCAAAAGCGATGTGTGATGGATGGATAAAGGCCAAATCGACTTCATTTTTCTTCAAGGCCTCGCGCAAGCCGTTGTAGCTGCTGATGACTTTCATCTTCACGGGCTGCTTGGTGGCTGTGCTCAAAGCTTTGGCAATGCCTTCGAACTTGTTTTCGATCTCGGCGTCGGTGGCCTTGTAAGTCACGCCCTCGGTCACCCCCAGTACCAGGGCTTGAGCCGAAGCAACAGCCGTGCAGGTCAAAGCGGTCAGAATGAGTTTTTTCAGTAATTTCATGGGATCTTCCAATGCTGAGCAGGTCGTGTGAGAGTTAGAGCGTGCCTGACGGGTGACAGTGTACTCAAGTATGGTGGAAGACCTGTTCCACACAGGTCAATCCATGAGGGTCAGTAGTTGATCCAGGCCGCCCCTGTTGATCGCCACCATGGCCTGCTCACGCACCAGGGGCTTGGCGTGGTAGGCCACGGACAAGCCACCGGCTGCTGAGCAAGCGGTCATCATGGGCAAGTCATTGGCACCATCGCCCATGGCAATGGCTTGCTTCGGGGTGATCCCCACTTGCTCACAGGTTTGCAACAACATGCGGCGCTTCTCGGCACCGTCACAAATATCCCCCCAGGGCTGATCCACCATGCGACCTGTGAGCTCGCCGTTCACCACCTCCAGCACATTGGCGCGAGTGAAGTCGATGTCCAGCCGATCACGGACCCGGTCGCTGAAAAACGTAAACCCACCCGAGACCAGTAGCACCTTCAGGCCCGCCGCCTTGCAGGCAGTCACCAGTTCCGCAGTGCCGGGGTTGAGTTGCAGGCGCTCTCGGTAAATAGTTTCCATACTGGTCAGCGTCACGCCCTTGAGCAGCGCCACGCGGCGGCGCAGGCTATCTTTGAAATCGACAATCTCGCCACGCATGGTGGCCTCGGTAATTGCAGCCACCTCGGCCTTAAGCCCCACAGCATCCGCGATCTCATCCACACACTCGATGTTGATCAGCGTGGAGTCCATGTCAAAGGCGATGAGTTTGAAGTCGCTCAGACGCAGGGGTGGGGTGAAGCCTTGAATCACAAGGCCAGGGGAGATTTCAGAGTTGGGCATGAAAATTATTTGCTATTGTTATCGTAGCTACTTACGGAAATTCTATAAGGGTTGTAGCCAGTTTTCTACAGAAAGACCGGGCACGCGGGCGAACTCTGCATCAGCGGTGACCAGCGTGGCACCCAAGGCTAAAGCGTGGGCGGCTATTAGTGTGTCGTTGGGGTCAATGGGGGTACCACTTTGTTCAAGCACCGCCCGTAGTTGTGCGTAGTTTGGAACAACGTCAATGTCCAAAGGCAACACGTTCACACCCGTCAAAATTCTATCCAACGCGGCGCTCAATCTGCGGTTGGGTCTGCGTTGCAGGCCGAATTGCAATTCGCATAAAACGACGGTGCTGGTAACCATACCTTGGGTTAAGTCCAAGGCTGCTACTGCTGCAAATTTTTGAGTTGCACGCCCGGCGGGTTCGCGCATCATGTCCGAGATGATGTTGGTGTCCAGGAGGTAGATGCGGGTTTCACTCATTTGTTGTCTTCACCAAAGTCAATGTCATCGAGGGGAAGCAGCCCAGCATCTACATCGGGGAACTCTTCAGTGATGGGTTCCCAGTCTTTCATGCTCTCCAATGCGGCGAGCAATGCAGCAGCCGTGCCTTTTTTGGGCTTGTCGGGTACGAGCTCCAAAATCAGCCTAGTGCCTTCGCGGTGCATCAGCGCCTGAGTACCCGCCAGCTCGAATTCCTTGGGGATGCGCACAGCCTGGTTGGCACCATTTCTGAATAATTTTACGGCTCTAGCGCCCGTATCTATGGCGTAGGGCGCTATGGATTCAGAAGCAATATGGCTTGAAGTCGAGTGTGAAGTTGCCACGATGCATCTCCTTGATTGGATGGTTGTCACTTTAGCATATGCTGAGACATATGTCTGAGTGAGGGCTGTTATTTTGCAGCTACCGTTTCCTTCATGGGTTGCCCCAGATTCTTCAACACATCGCGCACCATTTGCGCCCGGGCCCGAGGCTCTGGCAGTTCGCGTTCGATGCGAATTTTTTCATTCCCGACCAATTTGATGTGGCGGTTTTTCTGGATCAATTCAATCACGCGCATGCCGTCGATGGGGGCATCCTTCTTGAAGGTGATGGTGATCAGGTGCGGGGCGGCATCGACCTTGACCACGCCGTAGGGTTTGGCGATGACGCGCAGGCGGTGCACGTCAATCAGGTTTTGCGCTTGCGGCGGGAGCTTGCCGAAGCGGTCCACGATTTCTTCCAGCAAGGCGTCCACCTGTTCGGCGTTTTTGGCGGTGGCCAGTTTTTTGTAAAAGCTCAGGCGCATGTGGACATCGCCACAGTAGTCGTTGGGCAGCAGCGCCGGGGCGTGCAGGTTGATGTCGGTGCTGACGTTGAGCGGGCTGAGCAAGTCCGGCTCTTTGCCTTCTTTGAGGCAGCGCACGGCCTCGGACAACATCTCGTTGTAGAGCTGGAAACCCACCTCCAGCATGTTGCCGCTCTGGTTTTCGCCCAACACTTCGCCCGCACCGCGAATCTCCAGGTCGTGCATGGCCAGGTAAAAGCCGCTGCCCAACTCTTCCATCTGCTGGATGGCATCCAGACGTTGCGCGGCTTGCTTGGTCAGGCTTTCAGTGTCGGGCACCATCAGGTAGGCGTAGGCCTGGTGGTGGCTGCGGCCCACGCGTCCGCGTAACTGGTGCAGCTGCGCCAGGCCAAACCGATCAGCACGGGCAATCACGATGGTGTTGGCGGTGGGCACGTCGATGCCGGTCTCGATGATGGTGGAGCATAGGAGCAGGTTGTAGCGCTGCGCCACAAAGTCGCGCATGACGCTTTCCAGCTGGCGTTCGGGCATTTGGCCATGCGCGACAGCAATGCGCGCTTCGGGCAAAAACGCTTCGAGCTGCTGGCGGCGGTTCTCGATGGTCTCAACTTCGTTGTGCAAGAAGTACACCTGGCCGCCGCGCTTCAACTCGCGCAGCACGGCTTCGCGGATCACGCCCTGGCCTTCGTTGCGCACAAAGGTCTTGATCGCCAAGCGCCGTTGCGGTGCGGTGGCGATCACACTCAGATCTCGCAAACCCTCTAGTGCCATGCCCAGCGTGCGCGGGATGGGCGTGGCGGTGAGCGTGAGTACGTCCACCTCGGCACGCAG
>JANXSU010000002.1 GCA_025356545.1 Comamonadaceae bacterium | reverse complement strand
CCAGCTTTGGGCCGCGCCCTTGCTGATCACATCCAGCACTTGGTTCATGTCCAGCCCGGCCTGTTGACCAAAGGCAATGCCTTCAGCCAGACCTTGAATGACACCAGCCACGCAAATCTGGTTCACCATCTTGGCCAACTGGCCCGAGCCGCTGGCCCCCAAATGTGTAACGGCGCGCGAGAAAGCCATCGTCACAGAGCGGGCCGCTTCAAAAGCCAGCGCGTCACCACCGCACATGACAGTGAGTACACCATTTTGTGCGCCTGCCTGACCACCAGAGACCGGCGCGTCAATGAAGTGCAGACCTTGGGTCAAAGCGGCGGCGTAGAGTTCTCGCGCTACTTGCGCTGAGGCAGTGGTGTGATCGACAAAAATTGCACCTGGCTTCATGCCCGAAAAAGCACCCTCACTGCCTAGGGTGATGCTGCGCAGGTCATCGTCATTGCCCACGCAAGCAAACACAAAGTCGGCGTCTTGCACTGCCAGCCGAGGTGTGGCTGCCTGCTGCGGTGCGGCGGTGCGCCCAAACTCGTCACACCAAGTCTGCGCCTTAGCGGGTGTACGGTTGTAAACCGTCACTTTGTGACCCGCCAGCGCCAAGTGCCCGGCCATGGGGTAGCCCATGACACCCAAGCCCAGGAAGGCGACACGCTGGGGTATTGTAATTTCGTACGATTTTGAATGAGTGTTAGCCATGGTGTGGAACAGTGAAAATCAAACAATTAAAAAGTTTTCAGTGCCCGCACTCAGGTCAGGCGCGCGACCGCGCACGCTGTTGAGCTTGATCTGCAAGCGCAAGTCATTGACCGAATCGGCATTGCGCAAGGCGTCTTCGTAGGTGATCATGTTACCTTCATACGCATCAAACAGGGCCTGGTCAAAAGTCTGCATGCCCGCGCCTCGGCTTTTCTTCATGATCTCCTTGATCTCTGTGACATCGCCTTTAAAAATCAGGTCGGAGATCAACGGAGAGTTGAGCATAACCTCGACGACCGCTACACGGCCTTTGCTGTCTTGCCGGGGAATTAGGCGTTGCGAGACCAAGGCTCGCAGGTTGAGCGAGAGATCCATCAACAGTTGTGCACGTCGTTCCTCGGGGAAAAAATTGATGATGCGATCCAAAGCTTGATTGGCGCTGTTGGCGTGAAGCGTTGCCAAACACAGATGACCGGTTTCAGCAAAGGCAACGGCATGCTCCATAGTTTCGCGATCCCGAATCTCGCCCATTAATATCACGTCGGGGGCTTGGCGCAGCGTATTTTTGAGAGCAATTTCCCAGTTGTCGGTATCAAGGCCCACCTCGCGTTGCGTGATGACACAGTTCTTATGGGCGTGCACAAACTCTACCGGGTCTTCAATAGTAATGATGTGACCAAACGATTTCTCATTGCGCCAATCTACCAAAGCAGCCAAGGTGGTCGATTTGCCCGAGCCCGTGGCTCCCACCAAAATACACAGACCGCGCTTGGCCATGACAACGTCTTTGAGCACTTGAGGCATGCCCAATGAGTCAATGGTGGGCAAGACCGTGGGGATAACCCGAAGCACCATGCCCACCTTGCCCTGTTGTACAAAAGCGTTGACACGAAAGCGACCAATTTCTGGCGGCGCAATGGCGAAATTGCATTCCTTAGTGCGTTCAAACTCGGCCACCTGCTTGTCGTTCATGATGGAGCGTGTCAGCGCCAATGTGTGCGCAGCGCTCAAGGGCTGGGCTGAGACCTTGGTCACTTTGCCATCAACCTTGATGGCAGGGGGGAAATCACACGTGATAAACAAGTCACTACCGCTGCGGCTTATCAGCAGCTTGAGCAGATCGTTAATGAATTTGCTGGCTAAGTCGCGTTCCATAAGGTTCTATCCAGGAAAATTTTCAGGCAGCTTGGCTTTACTGCGGGCTTCGGCCGGGGTGATGAGGTTGCGCCTGACAAGGTCGATCAGGTTTTGGTCCAGCGTCTGCATGCCCACAGCGTTGCCGGTCTGTATGCTGGAGTACATCTGGGCCACTTTGGCCTCACGAATCAGATTGCGGATGGCGGGTGTGCCCAACATTATTTCGTGCGCGGCAATACGGCCCTGGCCATCTTTGGTTTTGCACAAAGTTTGAGAAATCACCGCTTGCAGCGACTCTGACAACATGGCACGTACCATCTCTTTTTCGTCAGCCGGAAACACGTCAATAATCCGGTCAATCGTCTTGGCGGCGCTGGACGTGTGCAATGTCCCGAAAACCAGGTGTCCGGTCTCGGCGGCCGTCATGGCCAGCCGAATAGTCTCCAGGTCACGCATTTCGCCTACCAAAATAGCGTCCGGGTCTTCGCGCAAGGCGGACTTGAGGGCGGCCGCAAAGCTCAGGGTGTGAGGGCCGACTTCACGCTGGTTAATCAGGCATTTTTTGGATTCATGAACGAATTCAATGGGGTCTTCAACTGTGAGGATGTGACCAAACTCGTTCTCATTGAGGTAATTGACCATAGCCGCGAGCGTGGTGGACTTGCCTGAACCGGTTGGCCCAGTGACCAGCACCATACCGCGTGGTTTCATCGCTAGATCAGCAAAAATCTTCGGTGCGTTGAGTTGTTCTAATGACAAGATTTTGCTGGGAATGGTACGAAAAACACCCCCCGCGCCACGTTGGTGATTGAAAGCATTGACCCGAAAACGTGCCAAGCCATCAATCTCAAATGAAAAATCAATTTCAAGAAACTCCTCGAAGTGCTTGCGCTGGCTGTCGTTCATGATGTCGTACACCATGGCATGCACCTGCTTATGGTCCAGCGGCTCTACATTGATGCGGCGCACGTCGCCGTGCACGCGAATCATGGGGGGCAGACCGGCCGAGAGGTGAAGGTCCGAGGCTTTGTTTTTGACGCTAAAGGCCAGCAGTTGGGTGATGTCCACAGATTCCTCGCGGGTTAGTGTTTATTGCTGGACAATTATGACCATGATTGCCGCCCATATCCAAACCGTTCGCGCCCGGATTGAAACCGCGTGTCTTGCCGCCGGGCGTGCGCCCGGCACGGTGAAGTTACTGGCTGTTTCAAAGACCTTTGGCGCTGATGCAGTTGTTCAAGCCATTGCGACCGGGCAGACGGCATTTGGTGAGAACTACATCGCTGAGGCGATTGAGAAAATGACAGCTGTGCGTGAGTCACTTCTGGCCCTTTCTCTTATCTCACCAATCGAGTGGCATTGCATAGGTCCAATTCAGAGCAACAAAACACGTCTCGTGGCGGAGCATTTTGACTGGGCACAGTCGGTTGATCGGCTCAAAATTGCGCAGCGTCTGAGCGAACAGCGCCCCCCCCACTTGCCTGCGTTAAACATATGTTTACAGGTGAACGTGGACGGTGGGGTCAACAAGTCGGGGGTGGAACCAGATGCGGTACTGGGCTTGGCACAAGCGGTGGCAAAACTACCCAACTTGAGACTCAGAGGCCTCATGTGCATCCCTGAAAATGCTCCTGATTTTATAGCTGCTCTTGCAGTATTTACCGTTGCCAAGGATTTGTTTAACAAGATCAATCATGAGGGGTTATCCCTCGACACACTCTCCATGGGTATGAGCGCCGATCTGGAAGCCGCCATCCATGCGGGCAGTACGATAGTACGGGTGGGATCAGCGATTTTTGGTGGCCGCCACTCGGTGACTTGAATACAGCGTATGCAATACTTCTTAGGTATCACAAGACCATTGGCGACTGATCTGTGATTGAGAATACAGGATGCCAATCGACTACGCACGCCGCCTGACCGGGAGAGATCGAACTACCCGCGCGAATCGGGATCTAGGCTGGACGTTGGCATTCATCGCCGGTGCAACCAATGCGGGAGCGTTCTTGGCTGTCAAGCAATATACGTCTCACATGACCGGCATGGTTTCCTCGGTGGCTGACTATCTCGTTCTCGGACAACTTTCGCTCGCTGCAGGGGCTTTGGGTGCATTGACTTCATTTCTTTTCGGAGCTGCCACATCGGCGATTCTGGTGAACTACGCCAAACGACGCCAACTCAAGAGTTTGTACGCATTGCCACTGCTTCTAGAGGCGGCGCTATTGTTAATCTTTGGCGTAATCGGAGCACAAATATCAATGATTCAAGGCTTATTTGTGTCAGCAACAGTGATGCTTTTATGCTTCATCATGGGCCTTCAAAATGCCGTTATCTCCAAAGTTTCCAAATCGGAGATCCGAACCACTCACGTGACCGGACTGGTCACCGACATTGGTATCGAACTGGGGAAATTGATGTACTGGAACCGCCTACAGACCGACGATTCACTACGCGTCACGGCGGACAGAGAACGCCTGTTGATTCTTTCACTGCTTGTTATGGCATTTCTTTTAGGCGGCATTGTCGGCGCCCTCGGATTCCAGCATTTAGGCTATGCAATGACAGTTCCACTTGCTCTTATATTGGTTGTCGTCGCTAGCGTGCCCGCCGCAGACGACATCAGGGACTACCTTACGAAAGCGAGAGAGCAAGCCCGAGGGTAAAAAGCCACCTTGGTTTGGTGCAAACTTAATGCACTAAAACCACCGAAACACCAAAGGTATCAGCAGCGACGCCAGCACCACCTGCAAGCCCAGAGCCAGACCGGCGTAAGCGCCTGCGTCGGCGTTGACCTGCATGGCGCGCGCAGCGCCAAGTCCGTGCGAGGTAGTGCCCAAGGCAAAACCGCGGGCCATCCAGCCCGCCGGGGCAGTGGAAATGCGCAACAGATCAAACAGATACTTGCCGCTCAGAGCCCCCACAATGCCGGTGAGCACGGCAAACACGGCTGCCAAGGCAGGTATGCCTCCAATTTTTTCGGCAATACCCATGGCCACAGGTGCGGTGACCGATTTGGAGGCCAGCGACAGCAGCACGTCCAGCGGCAGTCCCACGGCCCAGCCCAATGCCAGGGCAGAGCCCGCAGACGCAGCACCGCCCGCCAGCGCCGCCAGCAGCACAGGTGCCCAGCGTTGCCGCAGTTCCACCCGGCGTTGCCACAGCGGCCAGGCCAGCGCTACCACGGCCGGCCCCAGCAGGAAGTGGATGAATTGCGCCCCTGAAAAATAAGTGGGGTAAGACACCTGCGTGAGCAGCAGCACACTGGCGATGAGGATCACGCTCCACAGCACCGGATTGGACCAGGGCGCTTGCCCCAGCCGCAGGTACATCGCGTGGGCCAGCACATAGACCACCAGTGTCGCCGTCAGCCCAAACAGCGGCGTGCTGGAGAGGTAAACCCAGAGCTCAACAAAATTGGCCATGTTCAGCGCCCCCGCCAACTGGCGCGCAAGACGAGCGCCGTCACCGCCAAGCCAATCCAGGTGGACAGCACGATCACCAGCAAAATGCGCCAACCGTGCGCGCTGAGCAGGCCCAGGTGCGTCATCACCCCCACGCCGACGGGCACGAACAAGAGCGACAAGTGGGCCAGCAAAAACTCGGCGCAAGCCGCTACCTGCTCCCGCACGATGGCAAAGTTCAGCGCAGCCAGCAAGAGCACCATGCCCACCACGGGGCCGGGGAAGGGCAAGTGCAAGCCATGCGCCAACAGCTCACCGCACGACTGTAGGGCCAGCAACCAGGCAAAGCCGCGCAAGCCGTTCATTGGGTGCGCATGATGAGGTGGCTCGCTTAAAACCGGGGCAAATCCGGGTGCGAAATCTGCCCTCCGCGCACCAGCATCTTGCCGTACTCGGCACAGCGGTTGAGCGTGGGGATGACCTTGCCGGGGTTGAGCAAACTTTGCGGGTCAAAGGCGCGTTTGACGCCCAGCATCTGCTCGTTTTCAGCAGCAGAAAACTGCACGCACATTGAGTTGAGTTTTTCCACGCCCACGCCGTGCTCACCCGTCACTGTGCCGCCCATGGCGACGCTGGTTTCCAGAATGTCGGCTCCGAAGAGTTCGCAGCGGTGCAGCTGGTCTGGGTCGTTAGCGTCGAACAGAATCAGCGGATGCAGGTTGCCGTCACCGGCGTGAAAGACATTGCAGCAACTGAGGCCGTATTTTTTCTCCATCTCGGCTATGGCCAGCAGGATGTCGGCCAAGCGGCGGCGCGGGATGGTGGAGTCCATGCACATGTAGTCGGGGGCCAGGCGGCCACTGGCGGGGAAGGCGTTTTTGCGGCCACTCCAGAACTTCAGGCGCTCGGCTTCATCGCGGCTCACCGCAATGGCGGTGGCCCCGGCCTGCTTAAGCACCGCCGTCATGCGGCCAATTTCTTCCTCCACCTCCTCCGGTGTGCCGTCGCTCTCGCACAGCAAAATGGCAGCGGCGCTCAGGTCGTAGCCCGCGTGCACAAAGGCTTCTACGGCGGCGGTCATGGGCTTGTCCATCATCTCCAGCCCGGCGGGGATGATGCCCGCCGCAATCACGGCGGCCACGGCGTCGCCCGCTTTGCGCAAGTCATCAAAGCTGGCCATGATGCAGCGCGCCAACATCGGCTTGGGCACGAGCTTGACGGTGACTTCGAGCGTGATGGCCAACATGCCCTCGGAGCCGATGAAAACACTAAGCAAGTCATACCCCGAGGCATCCAACGCGTCACTGCCAAACTCAATCGGCTCGCCCTCCACGGTGTAGCCGCGCACCTTGAGCACGTTGTGCACGGTGAGGCCGTATTTCAAGCAATGCACGCCGCCCGAGTTCTCGGCCACGTTGCCACCAATGGTGCAGGCGATCTGGCTGGACGGGTCAGGTGCGTAGTACAGACCGTAGGGCGCTGCGGCTTCGCTGATGGCCAGGTTGCGCACACCCGCTTGCACCACCGCCGTGCGGCTGATGGCATCCACCTTGAGGATGCGATTGAACTTGGCTAGGCTGAGTGTGACCCCCAGCGCATGTGGCATGGCTCCGCCAGACAGTCCGGTGCCCGCTCCGCGTGCCACCACGGGCACAGCCAAGGCATGACAGGTCTTGAGCACAGCCTGTACCTGCGCCTCGGTTTCCGGCAAGGCCACGACCAGTGGGCGCTGGCGGTAGGCGGTCAGGCCATCGCACTCATAAGGCGTGGTGTCCTCGTTGTGCCAGAGCAGGGCGTGGGCGGGCAGAACGGCTTGCAGGGCGGCCACCACTTGCGCTTGGCGGGTGCTGCGGATAAATGCCTCAGCTTGAGAGGAAGAAGTGGGGGCGTTCATAGAGTCTCAGGCTAAGGGTTAAAGCTAGGTGTGCGCTGCATACCGCGTAAGTATAATTTTTTCACCAAGTCCATCTACCCCACCGGAGAAATGACAATGCGAAAGATTTTCTTAGCGGGCGTCACCGCCATCGGCATTGCGGCCATCGGCCTGTTGGCGCCGACCTCGCTACTGGCACAACAGAGCGCAAAGGTTGCCATCGACAGCGATGACATTGGCGGTGTGGTCAACGGGCCCAAGGGGCCGGAGGCGGGCGTCTGGGTCATTGCGGAAACGCGCGATCTGCCGGTTCGTTTCATCCGCATCGTCGTCACCGACGATAAGGGTCGATACGTGATCCCCGATCTGCCCAAGGCTAATTACGATGTGTGGGTGCGCGGGTATGGCCTTGTCGATTCGCCGAAAACAAAGAGCCTGCCCGGCAAGCTGCTTGACCTCAAAGCCGTGCCTGCACCCAACGCAACAGCTGCGGCGCATTACTACCCGGCGATCTATTGGTATTCGATGATGAACATCCCCGATGCCAAGGTGTTTGGCAGCAAGGATGCGCCTGAGAACGTCAAGCTCACCGACTACCTCAATGTCATGAAGAACAATGGCTGTGTCGGCTGTCATCAGTTAGGCCAACTCTCAACCCGCACCATTCCGAAGTACCACCTCGAAGGCAAATCGAGCCACGCCGAGGCGTGGATTCGCCGAATTCAGTCCGGACAAGCGGGCGAGAATATGACCTTGCTCGCTGCGGGCCAGTTGGGTGGAATGCCCTACAAGTACCTGGGTAACTGGACAGAGCGCGTCGCCAAGGGCGAGTTGCCGCACACCAAGCCGACTCGTCCCCAAGGCGTCGAGCGCAACATTGTCATCACGCTGCGTGACTGGCACAACGAAAAGCAGTATCTACATGATCTGATCTCCACCGACCGTCGTTATCCGACGGTCAACGGCTATGGGCCGCTCTATGGGCAGTGTGAACACGCCTGCAATGACATGCCCATTCTCGACCCGGTCAAAAATGTGGCGACAAATTTTGTACTGCCAACCACACCAGACATGCCGCTGGCACTCGGCCCGGGCAACACTGGCTCGGTCGAGATCTTGCAACCATCGGCCTATTGGGGCGAAGAAAACATTTGGAACAGCCGCGCCAACAACCACAACTCGATGATTGACCGCCAGGGCCGCGTCTGGCTTGCGGCCACCGGCCACAAACCGGACAACCCTGACTTTTGCAAAAAAGGATCGAGTCATCCCTCTGCCGTTGAATTTCCCCTCAACAGCACCAACCGCCGCGTGACGATGTACGACCCCAAAACGGGCAAGTACACCGCGTATCAGACCTGCTTCGGTTCACACCACTTGCAGTTCGGCTACGACGCCAATGAGACGGTCTGGGCTAGCACGGGCGGCGGTGGCGGCAATGTCGGTTGGATCAATACCAAGATGCTGGACGAAACCGGCGACATCGAGAAGTCTCAGGGCTGGACCTCACTGGTGTTGGACACCAATGGCAATGGTCAACGCGACGAATACACCGAACCCGGCAAGCCCCAAGAGCCGGGCAAGGACATGCGCATCGGTGCGACCTTCTACGCGGTCATGCCCAGCCCGGTGGACGGTTCGGTGTGGGGAACGCTGCGCGGCAACCCAGGCGCCATTGTTCGCGTCGATCCGACCAAGAACCCGCACAAATCGCTGTCTGAGGTGTACAACGTTCCGCTGCCCGGCTTTGGCCCGCGCGGTGGCGACATTGACAAGCAAGGTCGCGTGTGGGTTTCGCTGGCGAGCGGCCATATGGGTGTATTTGACCGCCGCTTGTGCAAAGGCCCGCTCAACGGCCCCACTGCAACGGGAAACCATTGCCCCGAAGGCTGGGCCTTCCACCAGTATCCGGGCCCGGGCTTCAAGGGCATCGGCAAGAACAGCGCCGAGTCGAGCTACTATTCCTGGGTTGATCAGCACAATACCTTCGGCCTGGGCGACGACATCCCGATGTCAACCGCCAACTTGATGGATGGCCTGGTCGCACTTAACAAGGACGGCAAGATGGTCTCTCTGCGTGTGCCCTATCCGCTGGGTTTCTATGCCAAGGGTTTTGACGGCCGCATTGATGACCCCAATGCGGGCTGGAAGGGCCGTGGCTTGTGGGCCGCCAACGGCGACCGGACGCCGTGGCTGATTGAAGGCGGCAAAGGCACCAAGCCCTTGGCCGCGCATTTCCAGCTCAGGCCCAATCCCTTGGCCCATTGACGCTGGCGCACTGAAATACCGGCGGTACGGTTGGTGTAATCGTGCCGCCGCTTCCCTTGAAGGAGGCTTGATGGATTTCTTGCTGGATTACATATCAGTTACCACGTTCTGGACCATCCTATTCACAGTGCACGCCTTGCTGGCAGTGGCCTTGATCGGCGCCATCACGCATCAGGCGGCTGCCGTTCTGAAACGGCAGGGCAGCGGAGCAAGCGACGGTTTCGTGACACGCTTTCGCTCAGTATCAGGCCCCGCCTATGCCACTGCCGTATGCGTATTATGGGTACTCGCATTCGTCTTTGGCGGCTGGATTTACGCCAAGTACCGCATCTACGTGCGCATCCCGATTGAACAAGAAGGTCTCTATAAAACCCTCGGTGCATTTGAGTTGAAGGAGCACCTCGCCACGATCGGTCTTGGGCTGCTGCCGATCTACTGGCACCTGTGGAAGAACATGCGCAACACCGCTTACGACAGCGCGCGGAAATGGCTCACCGTGGTGCTCGCCGGGATCTGCTGGTATACGTTTCTAGCGGGCCACATCATCAACAATGTTCGAGGGTTTGGGCTATGAGTGAACCTCTTGCACAAGAAGGCTCGGCGACATCATCCTCGCGTTTTTGCGCCTTCGCGCTGGTGTTCGGCATTGCGTTTGCCCTGCTTTACGTGCTGTGCGACATGGCAAAACTGCCGATGTTCACCTATCACCCCGGCACGGATCGCATCGATTGGGGTTACGCAGCGGCGCGGCGTGATGAAGGTCCGGCCATGTATTGGTACGGCTGGCTCGCCACCTCGGCGTTGGGTGCGTCCATCCTCGGCGTGCTGGCCGCAGGGCTGTCAGAAAATATCCGCAGCAAAATTCCACTGGCGCTGGCGTGGGTCGTGCCCCTTTTTCTGTTGCCCATACTGCTCTATTCATTGAAGTTTTATTGGCGCTGGGAATAGCAAAACGACATGAAGACAGCGTCCGTTTTTAATCCCCCTTCAAGTGCTCAGAGGTCAATATGTTGATTCGTTTTATGACGCTCTTGTTCACCCTGGTTGTGATGACACAGGCCTTCGCTGGCGGAGACGATTACGACGCAGCGAACGACGTCAAAGGTGATGGACCTGCTTACTTCGGTTTCGTGCGCGATACCCGGGGTTCGCTGGTGGCGGATGCGCAAGTGCTGCTACAGCCAAAGAATGGCAAGCCAGTGACCTTGAAATCCAATGTGACTGGCCTGTACCGCGGCCATATCAACAAGTCGGTTCTGCCCGATGACGTGCAAATTTCCTGTGTCAAGGTGGGCTACAAGCAGATGAAAATCAATCGCCGCACGCCGCCCGGTAACAACGCCATGTTCATTGAAACCGAATGCACGATGCAGCGCCAATAGGGTGTAGGTTCGGCGGTGGTTTCCGGTGGGGTTTAACACCATGCCCCTGCTTCGCAGCATGTCTGTCTCTTGCACTTCTCGGATTTCTAGCGCTGATTGGCATCAACCCGGTGCATGCTCAAACACCAGCGCCCGACACCCTGCTCATCAACGGTAAGTTCGTCGTTCATGACGCTGAGCCGACGCAGGCATTGGCGGTGCGTGAGGGCCAGATTGTGGCGATGGGTGACACGGCTTCCATCACGGCATTGGCTCGATCAGCCACGCGCGTCATCGACTTGGGGGGCCGCACGGTCATTCCTGGCCTGATCGATTCACACATGCACGCGATCCGCGCAGGCTTGACTTACACCACCGAAGTGCAGTGGTTTGGCGTGCGCACGCTTAAAGACGCGCTTGAGCGACTGCGTGCTGCAGCCCAAACGACACCCAAGGGCTCGTGGCTGATCGTGGCAGGCGGCTGGACTGAGCGGCAGTTTCAAGAAGACCGCCGACCGACACTGGCTGAAATCACAGCCGCTGCGCCCAATCACCACGTCTACATTCAGTGGTTCTACAGCAGCGTACTTCTCAGTCCAGGGGGTGCAGCGGCGCTCAATCTTGCCGCAATACCCGCCTTGGCAGAGCGCCTCACTGTGGAGCGCAGCACAGATAACAGACCCACCGGCTGGCTCAGCGGTGACAACCGCGCCATCAGCGACCTGTTCAACCTTTTGCCTCGTCCTAACGACGAACAAAAACTCATCAGCACACGCAGCTTCTTTCGTGCCCTTAACGCGGTGGGCGTGACAGGCATCAACGACCCCGGTGGCTACAACCTTGAGATCGAAGACTATCAGCCAGTGATGCAACTCTGGCGTGAACAAGGGTTGACGCTGCGTGTGCGCTACAGCCTGAGCGCACCACAACGTGACCATGAACTGGAAGATTTCAAATCGCTAACGCAGGCCCTGCCCATGGGCAGCGGGGACGAGTGGCTGCGCTTTAACGGCATTGGCGAAAACGTCACCTGGGGCTTCTACAACAACGACGACCCCAGCGCCGCACACAAAGCGCAGCTCGCCGATGTGCTGCGTTGGGCCGTTTCACGCGGCATGACCGCGACCTTCCACTGGCACAACGACCGTTTTGTGCACCACCTGCTTGAGGTGCTGGAACGCGTCAATGCTGAAACGCCGGTTGCTCAGCTCCGCTGGTCGATTGCGCACCTCAATGACGCGTCTGCGCAAACTCTCCAACGCTTGCAAGCCCTGGGCATGGGCTGGCTGGTACAGAACGCGTTTTATTACCGTGGCGAGGCTTTTCTAGGCCAGCGCGGGGCCGAGGCTGCACGCACGGTGCCGCCGTTGGTCAGCGCCTCACGCATGGCCTTGCCAGTGGGTGCGGGCACTGATGCGCACCGCGTCATGTCACCGAACCCGTTCATTGCCCTGCAATGGATGCTCGACGGCAAAACCGTCTCCGGCTTCCCCATGCGCGCGCCTGAAGAGCTGCCGACGCGGACCGAGGCCTTGCGCCTCTACACGCAAGGCAGCGCCTGGTTCAGCTTTGAAGACAAAATGCGTGGCGAGCTCGCGGTAGGCCAACTTGCTGATCTTGCAGTGCTTGACCGCGACTACCTCAGCATCCCCATCGCTGAAATCGGCAACACCGCTTCGCTCCTGACGATGGTGGGTGGACGCATCGTCTACGCTGCTGGCCCCTTCGCTGCGCTGGAAGAAAAATCACGGTGAGCATCGACAGAGTTGCGCTATACGGATCATGTCTGCATGGGGAAAACACGGTGATTTTTGACCCGCTCGATATAATCTTGCGTACTCTCTAACAACCGGTAACTGCTGTGTCTGAACGTCTTGCCATCCTCGCGCAGTACCTAGCCCCCAAGCGTGCCCTCACTGTCTATGCCGGCTTTTGGGCCTGCCACCGCTGGGGTTGGCTCACCACCCGCTTGATCCGCCGCTTCATTCGCAAATTCAACGTCAACATGGCCGAGGCGCTGAACCCAGACCCGACCAGCTACGCCACCTTCAACGACTTCTTCACGCGAGCTTTGAAGCCCGGTGCGCGTCCCATCGCCGCTGCGCCCTACATCTGCCCGGTGGACGGTGCGATCAGCCAGTTTGGTGCCATTGAGCGTGACCAAATTTTCCAGGCCAAAGGCCACCACTACAGCACCACCGCCTTGGTGGGCGGCGATGCGGCGCTGGCGGCGCAGTTTCAAGACGGCAGCTTTGCCACGTTGTACCTGAGCCCACGCGACTACCACCGCATCCATATGCCGTGTGACGGCGTGCTCAAGCGCATGATTTATGTACCGGGTGATTTGTTCTCAGTCAACCCCACCACAGCGCGTGGCGTGCCGGGGCTGTTTGCGCGCAATGAGCGGGTGGTGTGCGTGTTTGACTCAGTCAACGGCCCCTGGGTGATGACGCTGGTGGGGGCTACCATTGTGGGCAGCATGGCGACCCCTTGGCATGGTGTGGTCAACCCGCCGCGCACAGGGCGTGTGAGGGAATGGCACTATGACGACAAGCCTGTTACGTTGAAACAGGGTGAAGAAATGGGGCGGTTCCTTCTCGGCTCCACCGTGGTCA
Source organism: Comamonadaceae bacterium (assembly GCA_025356545.1). Lineage (GTDB taxonomy): Bacteria > Pseudomonadota > Gammaproteobacteria > Burkholderiales > Burkholderiaceae_C > CANCDA01. The sequence goes on along the minus strand of JANXSU010000002.1, from coordinate 10,062 downwards.
TGCTGTTTCCCAAGGGTCAACTCGCCTTCAACCCAGACTGGGCACCGGCGCGAGCGGTTCAGCTGGGTGAGAAAATGGCAGAGCAAGCCAGCTAGAGTGAACCCCCAGTGCGGTGTGTTGGCCCGGCGTGCTAAGCTCACCTTCACTCTTTTTAGACCCCTATTTTTCGGAGAACTTTATGCCCGGCTTGCTGCCCAATGTCGACCCTGATGGTTTACTTGAATATTCTGTGGTCTACACCGATCGCGCACTCAATCACATGTCCCAGCGTTTTCAGGGCGTGATGCGTGACATCTCCGCCATCCTGAAAGAGGTCTATAACGCCAAGTCGGTGGCGGTGGTGCCGGGCAGCGGCACCTTTGGCATGGAAGCCGTGGCGCGCCAGTTTGCCACCGGCAAGAAGGTGCTGGTGATTCGCAATGGTTGGTTCAGCTTCCGCTGGACTCAGATTTTCGACATGGGCCGTATTCCTTCCGAGGAGATCGTGCTCAAAGCCCGCAAGACCAGCGCTGACAAACACGCACCCTTTGCACCCGCACCGATCGATGAGGTAGTGGCCACCATCAAGGCGCAAAAACCAGACGTCGTTTTCGCACCGCACATCGAGACCTCGGCCGGTATTGTTTTGCCCGATGACTACATCCGTGCCGTGGCCGACGCCGTGCACTCTGTGGGTGGCTTGTTTGTGCTGGATTGCATCGCTTCTGGCGCGATCTGGGTGGACATGGTGGCCTCGGGCGTTGACGTGCTGGTGAGCGCGCCACAAAAGGGCTGGAGCGGTTCGCCTTGCTGCGGCTTGGTCATGCTCAGCGAGTTAGCCCGTCAGCGCATTGACTTGACCACCAGCACCAGCTACGCCGCCGACTTGAAGAAGTGGCTGCAAATCATGGAAGCCTACGAAGGCGGCGGCCATGCCTACCATGCCACCCTGCCGACCGATGCGCTGACCCAGTCACGCGACATGATGCAGGAGACCCGCGCCTATGGCTTCGCCAAGGTCAAGGCCGAGCAGCAGGAGCTGGGCGACAAGGTGCGTGCCCTGTTCAAACGCAAAGGCTACAAGAGCGTGGCTGCGGATGGCTTTTTGGCACCCAGCGTGATCGTCAACTACACCGAAGACGCTGAGGTGCAGTCCAGCAAGAAGTTTCTGGGTACGGGCTTGCAGACTGCGGCTGGCGTGCCGCTGCAATGCGACGAGCCCGCCGACTTCAAGTCGTTTCGCATTGGACTCTTTGGCTTGGACAAATTGAACAACGTGGATCGCACCGTGCAGAACCTCGAAAAGGCCTTGGACCAAATCTAAGGGGCTCAGGCCGGGGATGACCCTGGCCTGTCTTTTCGTCCGACCTTACATGCCGGGCGCACCCGCTTGAGCCAGCGGGTGGGCGCTGGCAAAGGCCTCCAGTGCCAGGCAGCGGTTCACAATCGCCTCCAAGCGCGGGGCAATCGACAAATCCACCTGAAACAAGCGCGCGCCGACCACATGTGACGCTAACGCCAAGTCGGCCAGCGAGAGTTGGTCGCCATGGGCATAGGTGCCGGTCAAACCATCGGACAGCTTGGCCTCAAGCGCCTGCGTGCCCTTGACGAACCAGTGGCGCACCCACTTCAGACGCGCCGCTTCATCGAGCCCGCATTCCTGCTCCAGATAGTTGCGCACCCGAGGCACGATCAGCGGGTGCACGTCCGCGCTGGCGATCTGGGCCAAGGCGCGCACCCGGGCCTTGCCAGCGGCATCGGGCGGCAACAGCGAAGCTTGCGGCCAGGTGTCGTTGATGTACTCCACGATGGCCAGTGACTGTGTCAATCGCAAGCCATCGTGGTCCAGCAAGGGCAACACATGCTGGGGGTTGAGGCTGTGATAGGACGGCGAAAACTGCTCGCCCTGGCTCAGGTCAATGATGTTTTCTTGGTAGGCCAAGCCCTTGAGCTTCAAGGCGGCACGCACCCTGAAGGTGGCCAAAGAACGCCAGTAACCGTACAGAACAAGCGCCATGGTGAGCCCCTCTTGGTTTAGTTTGCGCTGTCAATAAAGCTGCGAATCGCAGCCAGGAACACCTCGGGGGCTTGGAGCTGGGGCACATGGGCCAAACCGGGCAGCACCACCAGCTTCGCATTGGGCAAGCCCGCGTTCAACTCCACCGACATCGGGGGTGGTGTGGCCTCGTCCTGCTCGCCGACCAGAACCAGGACGGGCAGGGTCACGCCGGACAGTTGCGGGCGCAGGTCGAGCGTGGCTAAGGCTTCGCAGGCCCCGTGGAAGGTTTGTGGGTCAACCGCCAGGAAACGAACTTTACGGGCCTCGGTCAGGGCCGGATTTTGCTGCTGGAACTCGGGCGAGAAAAGGCGGCGCATGGCCACATCGGCAATCGCGCCCAAGCCTTTCTCTTTGGCGGCGGCGGACATGCCCTTGAAGGCAGCGCGGCCCTGGTCAGAGAAGGCCGCACCACAATCGGCCAGCACCAGGCGCGAGGCCAGTTTGGGGTGGCGAATGGCGGTCATCAAAGCGACAAAGCCGCCATAGCCATTGCCCAGAAAAATAGGCGTTTGTTTCAAGTCTAGCGCTTTGATGCCCGCCGCCATGTGGTCGGCGATCACGTCCAGGCTGCTGCCCACAAAGTCAGAGCCCTCAAAGCCGGGCAAGCTCAGCACCACGACCTGATGGGTTTTGGCCAGGGGCTGGGCGATCAAGTCGAAGCTGCTTTGGTCGGCCAGTAGCGAGTGGAACAGGATGATCGGCACGCCCTGCCCACCGACTTGGGCGCTCAGGCGTTTGCCGCCTGTGTTCAGGCTCAGTGTTTTGAAGGCAATGCTGGTGTTATCGGTCGCAATTTGCATGGTTGTCCTTGGGGATATTTTTGTCGCTGTTTTTGATTATGTGGCTAGCGCTGCTTAGTTCAGGCGCGCCTGCTTGGCCGTGTCTTTGTACCAGTCAAACGGCGCATCATCCAGACGCAACATCACGCTCTTAGTCTCGAAGTGCTGGTCAAAGGATTCGGTGCCCCCCTCACGCCCGATGCCCGAATCTTTGATGCCGCCCCAAGGCGAGGCGGGGTCGAGCCGGTGGTGGTCGTTGATCCAGACAATGCCGCATTTCAGGCGCGCGGCCACTCGGTGCGCCCGCGTGATGTCGTTGGTGCGGATGGCACCAGCCAGACCAAAGGGAGAATCATTGGCCAGGGCCAGGCCTTCTTCTTCGGTGGTGAATTTGGTGACTGAGACAAAGGGGCCAAACACTTCTTCTTGGAAGATGCGCATGCGCGCCGTGACGTCAGCGAACACCGTGGGTTCGACAAAAAAGCCGTCTTTCAAGGCCGGGTCGGTCGGCACTTTACCGCCTGCGACCAAGCGGGCCTGGTCCTCTTCCAGGCCGATCTTGATGTAGCTCAACACCCGTTGCTGTTGACGGGCCGAGACGACCGGGCCGAGTTGCACCGAGGGGTCGGCCGGGTTGCCAATGCGGATCGACTTGGCTTTGATGGCAAGCTTCTCCACAAATTCATCGTAAATTTTCGCCTGCACAATTTGGCGGCTGCCGCAAATACAGGTTTGGCCGGCGCCGATGAAGCCACCGAACGCTGCGTAGTTCACTGCTTGATCCACATCGAAGTCGTCAAACACCAGCACCGGGGTTTTGCCGCCGAGCTCCAGGGTCTGGTGGGCGAAGTTGCGCCCCGCCGCTGCGCCCGTAATGCGCCCGGCTTCGGTGCCCCCGGTGAGTACCCATTTGGCCAGGCCGGGGTGCTCTGCCAGCGCTTTGCCAGTGGTTGGCCCCAGGCCGGTGACGACGTTGAAGGCCCCCGGTGGCAAGCCTGCATCGGCAAACATCTGGGCCAAGCGCAAGGTGGTCAGTGGCGTGTACTCCGACGGCTTGACCACGGTGGTGCAGCCCGACGCCAGCGAGGGCGCCAAGCTCTTGACCATGATCATCAGCGGGTGGTTGAACGGCGTGGAGTTGCCCACCACGCCGATGGGGGTGCGGATGGTGTAGTTGAGGTAGTTGCCATCGACCGGGATGACCGAGTCGCGCCGGGCAATCGCCAGCCCGGCGTTGTAGCGAAAGAAGTCCGGCAGGCGCGAAATTTGCGCTCGGGTTTCGTTGAGCGAGCGCCCGTTGTTGGCGGTCTCCAGCTGGTACATCTCGTCAAGGTTGGCTTCGAAGACGTCGGCCAACTTGTTGATGAGGCGAGCCCGGGTCCGGTTCGACATGTTGCTCCACTCCGAGCCCTGAAACGCCGCCTCGGAACTGCGCACGGCGCGGTCCACGTCGGCGTCACTGGCGTGGCTGATCTGGGCCAGCAATTCGCCCGTGGCCGGGTTGATCACGTCCAGCAGGTCGGGGCGGCTGGCGGGGACTTGCTTGCCGTCGATGAAAAGGCCGTGCACGGGGATGTGGGTGGGTGGGTTGATGCCTGACATAGGGAATCCTTTGGAAGTAAAAAATGAAGTTGCCTAAGCCGCGATCAGGCTTCTGGAGATGGCGTTGCTGACGCGTTTGCCAGCGGCCACGATATGTTGCTCGACCAGGCGCTGGGCGCGTTTGAGGGCACGCGCCTGTAAGGCGTCGATGATCTCGCCGTGCTCGCCCACCAGCGGTTGTGGATCGCCTTTTTTGACATTGCTCAAACTCATGAAGACGGCTCGCTCCATCAGGTCAATCAGGTCGATCAGCTGGTCGCGCATGCGCGGGTTGGCACCCAACTGGGCCAAGCGTCGGTGGAAGGCGCGGTTGTAAGCAATGAAGCCGCCGTCCCAGGCGCTGGCATCGAAATGCCGAAAGGCATTCAATTCGTCCAACTGCGCCTGGCTGGCGTGCGTCACGATGCGCTCCACACAGGCGCGCTCCAAGGCGGCGCGCAGTTGAAACATGTCCAGCACATCGGTGAGCGACACCGGGGCCACGCGGTAGCCCTGGCGCGGCAAGGTGATCACCAGGCCTTCGCGCTCCAGGCGCATGAGGGCGTCACGCACCGGGGACTTGCTCATGTCAAAACGCGCCGCCAGTTCGGCCTCGCGGATTTCCGTGCCCGGTGCCAGTGCGCAGCTGATCAGATCGGCGCGCAACTGCTCATAAACCGTATCTCGCAACAGTCGGCTGGCAGGGGCAGGCGGGGAGGTTTCGACGCTCATCATGGGTTCAAAGAATATCAGAAATGGATTTATTTGGAAATATGGGATATCAAAAAATGAAAATTTTTAGCCTTATTCCTGTAAAAAAACAAACAATCTATTGGGGATTTCCCTATGCTTTCAAGCATCATTCTTCTTTAAATTTTCGCTTTTTTTTCGAATCGTAATATATCATGAGCGTGTATTTTTAAACAAAACTGTCTGAGGAGACGTGTATGTCCAAGAATCTGCTTTCCCTGGCGATATCCGCCGCGCTGCTGTCCGTGGGCCACGGCGCCTCGGTGCAAGCGGCGGACAAAGATGCGCTTCGCATCGGCTTTTTAACCATCAAGTCAGGCGCACTGGCGGCCGGGGGCAAGCAGATGGAGGACGGTTTGCGGCTCTTCCTCAAAGAGCGCAACAACATGATCGCCGGGCGCAAGGTCGAGTTGTTTGTGGGCGATACCGCCGGGCAGCCCGCTATCACCAAGACCAAGACGCAAGAGCTGGTCGAAAAAGAAAAAGTGCACGTCATCATTGGCCCATTGGCCGCCTTTGAGGCGTTGGCGATTGACGACTACATCCGCAAAAATGAAACGCCGGTGATTGCCCCTTCCGCTGCCGCGGAGGACCTGACCCAGCGCCGCGCCAACCCCTGGTTTGTGCGCGCCGTGGGCACCTCGGCCCAGGCCAGCCATGTGTTGGGTGACTACGCGGCCCGCGAGCTGAAATACAAGCGCATCGCCATCATCGCGGACGACTTTGCCTTCGGCCACGAAACCGCAGCGGGTTTTCAGCGCACCTTTGAAGAGGCGGGTGGCAAGGTGGTGCAAAAGCTGTGGTCGCCGCTGAATGTGGCCGACTACGGCACTTACATCGGTCAGATCAAGACCAATGTGGACGCTGTTTTCACCGCCTTCGCCGGGGGCAATGGCATCAAGTTTCTCAAGCAGTACAGCGAATACGGCATGAAGGGAAAAATTCCGGTACTGGGCTCCATGACGGCGGTGGATGAAGGCATCCTCAAGTCCATGGGCGACGAGGCATTGGGTGTGATCTCTTCGGGCTGGTACGCCGCAGGCATCAATAACCCGGACAACAAGCGCTTTGTCCAGAGCATGAGCCGCGACTACCACCAAGAGCCGGGCTATTACTCCATGGGTGCTTATGGGGCGGCCCTGATGCTGGAGCAGGCACTCAAAGACGTCAAAGGTAAGTTTGAGGACAAGCCCGCCTTCATGGCGGCTTTGCGCAATGTGCAAGTCGGCAATGACCCGCGCGGCAAGATCAGTCTGGACGCCCTGGGCAACCCGGTGCTGGACATTTATGTGCGCAAGGTGGAGCGCAAAGACGGCAAGTTAAGCAACACCGTCATCAAGACCTACCCCACAGTCAGCCAGTTCTGGACCTACAGCAGGAAAGATTTCCTGGCCAGCCCGGTCTATTCGCGCGACTACCCGCCCGCCAACAACCTTGAAAAATAAGCCCGTTTCGGTCGCGCCCCGCTCATGTCGTTCTGGTTCATACAAAGCTTAAACAGCCTGGCGTTGGGTGGCGTGCTGTTCACCCTGGCCGCAGGCTTTTCTTTGATCTTCGGCCTGATGCGCATTGCCAACCTGTCGCACGGCGCATACTTCATGTTCGGCGCTTACCTGGGCTTGAGCGTGCTGGACCGGGGCTATGGCTTCGTGGTCGCCCTGCTGGTGGCCGGGCTGGGGGTCGGCCTGTTGGGCGGGATCGTGGAGCGCGTGGTTTTGCGTCGTCTGGCAGGCAATAGCTTGTCGCAGGTGCTCGCCACCCTGGGCGTGGCCTTTGTCATTGCCGACTGCAGCCTGTGGCTGTGGGGTGGCGACCCTAGACCCGTCTCGCCGCCTGATTTTCTGTCCGGTGGTGTGCAGCTCCTGGGCATGACCTTCCCGCTTTATCGCCTGGCTGTTGTGGTGTTCAGCATGCTGATTGCGCTGGGTCTCTGGCTGTTGCTCGACAAGACCCGGCTGGGCGTGATGATTCGTGCCAGTGTGGATGACCGTCAAATGGCCCAGGGCGTGGGCGTGCCTGCCTCGCGCCTGTTCACGATTGTGTTTTGCCTGGGCACCGCTTTGGCGGGCATCGGTGGCGTCATCGCCGCACCCATTTTGTCGGTCTATCCAGGGCTGGATGCCGACATGTTGCCGCTGGCTTTGGTGGTGGTGATTCTGGGCGGGCTGGGGAGCCTGGCCGGAGCCTTTGTCGGCAGTTTTGTGATTGGCTTTATTTACAGTTTTGGGCAGGTACTGTTCCCGGACCTGGCCTACATCATTTTGTTCTTACCCATGGTCATCATTCTGGCGCTCAGGCCGCGTGGTTTGTTTGGAAGGATCAGCGCGTGAAGCGTTTCTTCTTTGCCGCTTTGCTCGCCCTGTTGCTGAGTTTGCCCTGGTGGGTCGGCGGCGTTTACTACGTCAATCTGGCCAGTCAGATTCTGATTGCCGCCTTGTTTGCCATGAGTCTGAACCTGCTGGTCGGCTACGCCGGGTTGACCTCACTCGGGCATGCAGGTTACCTGGGTCTTTCCGCCTATAGCTGCGGCTGGCTCATGGTCAACTTGGGTTGGGGTCATCTGGCCTCCGCCGGTGTGGCACTGACCGGGACTGTGGTGATGGCCGCCCTGTTTGGCCTGATTGCCCTGCGCGCCACCGGCATCAGCTTCCTCATGATCACACTGGCGCTGGGGCAAATCCTCTGGGGCCTGGCCTACCGCTGGACCAGCGTGACTGGCGGCGACAACGGTATTTCAGGGCTAACGCGACCCAGCCCTTTCGGTCTGGATTTGGGCGAAGCCAACACCTTTTACTTCTTCACGCTGCTGGTTTTTGTCGTGGTGGGCGGGCTGATGGCGGTCTGGGTGAACTCGCCGTTTGGGGCCAGCATTCGCGGCACCAAAGACCAGCCCCGGCGCATGAGTGCGCTGGGTTACAACGTCTGGTTGATTCGCTGGATCACCTTCATCGTGAGCGGGTTTTTTGGTGCCGTGGCCGGTTTGATGTACGTTTATTACCACCAGTTCATCAGCCCGCACAGCCTGTCGCTGGCCAACTCGGCCGAGATGCTGTTGATGGTGATTGCCGGTGGCGCGGGCACGCTCAGCGGCCCCATCGTCGGCGCAGCGCTGGTGGTCTTGTTGAAAAATGTGGCCAGTGCTTACATCGACCGCTGGGTCACCTTGCTGGGCTTGGTCTTCATCTTCATCGTGATGTTTGTGCCGGGTGGCATCGTCGCCGGACTAGGCCGTTGGGCTAAGGCGCTGAGCTTCAAACCCGTCACCGTGGCCAGCCAAACGCCAGTGGAGAAGGCACAGTGAAGCCGATTCTTGAAGTCCGCGATCTCTGCAAATCTTTTGGTGGCCTGCAGGTCACGCGCGCTGTGAATTTGCAGGTTGAGCAGGGCGAGCGTCATCTTCTGATTGGCCCCAACGGCGCGGGCAAGACCACGCTGTTCAATCTGATTGCAGGCGACCTCTTGCCCAACTCGGGCCAGATTGAGCTGATGGGGCAAGCGGTGACCCAGGCTTCTACCGCAGCCAGGGCGCAACTCGGCCTGGCGCGCACCTTTCAAATCGTGACCCTGTTTGGCCGCGACACGCTTGTGCACAACGTCAAGCTGGCACTGCTGGGCAAGTCGGCTTTGCGTTGGCGTCACTGGGGTACGTTTGGGCAAGATCAGGCCTTGTCCCGGCGCGCGCTGGAGGTGCTGGACTCGGTTGGCCTGGCGGGTAAAGCCCAACTGCCGCTGGAGCAGACCTCTTATGGCGAAAAGCGCCGACTTGAAATTGCCATGGCCTTGGCACAAGGTCCGCGCGTCTTGCTGCTGGATGAGCCCTTGGCCGGGCTGTCCGCCGAAGAGCGTGAAACCATCACCGCCTTGCTGGGCCGGATTGACAAAAACATCACCATCATCATGATCGAGCACGACATGGAAATCGCCCTGGCCTTTGCCGACCGCATCACCCTGCTGCACTACGGCGAGGTGATCACGGCGGGCACGCGCCAGGAGGTGGTGGACGATCCGCGAACCCGGGAGATTTACCTTGGCTCGTGATCTGCTGACGCTGAACAAGATCAACGCTTTTTATGGCGACAGCCATGTGCTGCATGACCTCAGTTTGACGCTGCAAGAGGGGCGACTGCTCGCCCTGCTGGGCCGCAACGGCGCGGGCAAGTCCACCTGCATCAGTTCAATCATCGGCTTTTTGCCGGTGCGCAGCGGGTCTATCCAACTTAACGGCCAAGCCATTGAAAAACTGTCGCCCGAGGCGATCTGCCGTGCCGGTATCGGCTTGGTGCCTCAAGGCCGACGCATTTTTGGCAGCCTCAGCGTGAAAGAAAATTTAGATGTGGCTGGACGCCCCGCTGCGGCGTCCAGCCAGCGGCACTGGGCGCGCGGCGATGTGTATGAGATTTTCCCGCGCTTGAAGGAGCGACAAAACCAGATCGCCAGCAGCCTGTCCGGTGGGGAGCAGCAGATGCTGGCCATTGGTCGGGCCCTGATGACAAACCCCAAAGTGCTGCTGATGGACGAGCCGTCAGAAGGCCTGGCACCGCAAATCGTGCGCGAGGTCGGCCAAGTGCTCAGCACCCTCAAGGCCCATATCTCGATCGTGTTGGTGGAGCAAAACTTAGGACTGGCGATCAAGGTGGCCGACGACGTGGTGCTGCTCAATACCGGGCGCGTGGTTTTTTCGGGCACACGTGAAAGCTTTCAAGCCCAGCAGGCTAATCTGCACGCGCATCTCGGGGTAGAGTAGTCAGATTCAAACCACTGTAGGAGACGCTATGCGCATTGGATTGGCAGGCACTGGAAAAATGGGCAGTGTGATCGCCCTGCGATTGCACTCCCTCGGCCATCAGGTCACGGTCTGGAACCGCTCAGCAGGGCGGGCGCAAGCCCTGATCGACGCAGGACTGAAGTGGGCCG
>JANXSU010000107.1 GCA_025356545.1 Comamonadaceae bacterium | reverse complement strand
GAAAGTGCACAAGCAGCTACAGAAAACGGAGCAAGTGACTGGTTGGTCGAGCACCTCCACATGACGCTGGCGCGCTCAGACCTGGCCGTGCTGGCCAAAGCCGTGGGGGCCTGGCGGCGCGGCGATGTGGCGCATGTGATTGAACTCAACGACTGGGTCTTGCAAACCCGCGAGACCAGCGAGCTGCGGCTGCAAACCGAGCAGATGGGGCGCTCCTTGCTCCAGTTGCTTAAGACCGTTCACCCTGAGCTTGTCGAAGGGGCAGCGCACCCATGGGCTTCGCCCGTTCGGCAGACTCAGGACAGGCCAAACTCAACCCGAACAGATTCCCCTCCCACCTATCCCATTGCGTTTGCTTTGGCGGCTTCATCCACTCAGGCCAGTGTGCGCGACTGCCTGCTCACCTATGCCTTTGGCTGGGCCGAGAACATGACGCAAGCGGCGATCAAGGCCATCCCGCTGGGACAAAGCTCGGGCCAGCGCATTCTGGCGCGCTTGAGCGCAGACATTCCGGCGGCGGTCGATCACGCCATGTCGCTGATGGACAGCGAACGTCAAGCCTTTTCCCCCATGCTGGCCATCCTCTCGGCCCAGCATGAAACCCAGTATTCAAGACTGTTCAGGTCTTGATTTTTTTGATGGAGTTCACCCCCATGTCCGTCCTGCACCACATCCCCCACCGCACTAAAAATTTGCCCCCCCTGCGCGTGGGCATAGGCGGCCCCGTCGGCTCCGGCAAGACCACCTTGCTGGAAATGCTGTGCAAAGCCATGCGCGAGAAGTACGACCTGGTGGCCATCACCAATGACATCTACACCAAGGAAGATCAACGCATCCTCACCGTCAGCGGCGCGCTGCCCGCCGAGCGCATCATGGGCGTGGAAACCGGTGGTTGCCCGCACACCGCCATTCGCGAAGACGCCTCCATCAATCTGGAAGCCATTGACCGCATGCTGGTGGATTTCCCGAATGCCGATATCGTCTTTATCGAGTCCGGTGGCGACAACCTGGCGGCCACCTTCAGCCCCGAGCTCAGCGATCTGACGATTTACGTGATTGATGTAGCCGCTGGTGAAAAAATCCCTCGCAAAGGCGGGCCCGGCATCACCAAGAGCGATTTGTTCATCATCAACAAGACAGACCTCGCCCCCTACGTGGGCGCGAATCTGGACGTGATGGACGCCGACACCCGGCGCATGCGCACCACAGCCAAAGGCCTGCGGCCCTTTGTCATGACCAATCTGAAAACGCTGTCGGGTTTGAGTGAGGTGGTGGCGTTTATTGAAACCAAGGGCTTGCTTTTAGCCCAATGACGCGATAAGCCGGGTCAGTTTGACTTGGCCAGCAAGTTGAAGTGCTCCATCACGGGCGGTGAGGCAAAAAACGGCCCCACAATGGCGCGCCATTCGGCGAAGGCGGGTGACTGACGAAAGCCCACCATGTGGTCGTCCACGCTGTCCCAAAAGAGCATCAAGATGTAGCGCTCAGGGCTTTCAATGCACTTGTTTACCTTGAAGCCCCGAAAGCCTTTGGCATGCGCAATTACGGTGTTGACACCGCGCAGAATGGCTTCATCAAAAGCAGCCTGCTGGCCGGGTTGGATGCGGATGTCAACGTGTTCGAGGATCATGGTGAATCTTTAAGATAAGTTTTGGGACAGATTTTTTTGCAGCAAAATTTCAAATTCTGAAGGAATCACAGGCTTTGAAAACAAGTACCCCTGGCCATAATCGCAGCCGGCCTCGATCAACAAGTCGCACTGCACCTGCGTCTCGATGCCTTCGGCCACCACCTTTAATCCCAATCGGTGGGCCATCACGATTATCGCTGAGCACAGCGCCAGGTCATCCGAATCTGGGGTCAGTGCGCTGACAAAGGAGCGATCAATTTTGAGGTAGTCGATGTCGAATTTTTTGAGGTAGGAGAGTGAGGAATAACCGGTTCCGAAGTCATCCAGCGCCACTTGGATACCGGCGTCTCGCAGCGACAGCATTTGCTCCAAAACGGCACTGTCGGTGTCGAGCAGGAGCCCTTCCGTGATCTCTACCACCAAGGACTGCCCGAGTTCGCCAAAGGACTGCAAAAATTCAACCCAACCGATTTGCCCGGCTTCCGGTCGGCGAAATTGGGCTGGTGATATGTTGACGCTGATCTGGAAGTCAGATCGGTATGTGTTCTTCCATTGCAAGACTTGGGTGGCTGCCTGCCTGAGGACCCAGTCACCGATACTGGAAATAAGTCCGAACTCTTCTGCAATCGGAATGAAGTCGACCGGACTGACCAAACCTAAACGGGGATTTTGCCAGCGGATCAGCGCTTCTGCCTTGGAAATTTGGCCGTTGTTCAGATCAATAATGGGCTGATAGACGATAAAAAACTCGTTCTGGGGGCGTGCCTTTCGCAAATCACTGAGGATTTGCATCCGGGACTGCACGGCGAGCTGCATCTCATTTTCAAAGTACTGAAACTGGTTGCGGCCCCGCTGTTTGGCAGAGTACATGGCCTGGTCTGCATTTTTCAGCAATTCGGCGGCGTTGTGGTGATCGGAAGGGTAAAGGGTAATGCCAATGCTGGCCGAAACGTAGTGAAGTCCATCGGGCAGAGCAAAGGGCGCGGCCATTCGGTCGATGATATTTTGTGCAATTTTCCCGGTGCTCTCGCTGCTCTGCAAGTCGTACAAAATGATGGTGAATTCATCACCGCCCAGCCGAGCCAGGGTGTCGTATTTGCGTACGCAGCTTTGCAAGCGGATTGCCACTTCCTTCAGAAGGTCGTCGCCCACATGGTGTCCGAAGGTGTCGTTAATGTCCTTGAAGTTGTCGATATCAAGGAACAGCAGCGCCAGCTTCAGCTGTTCGCGTTCGCTTTGCAGGAGATTGCGCTCCAGCCGGTCTTGGAACATGGCGCGATTGGGCAAACCGGTCAGTGAATCAAAATTGGCCAGCTCAAAATAATGCCGCTCCGAGTGTTGGATCAGACGAATTCTGGCGGTTAAGAAGTAAGTCAGTGCCGCGAGCAGCAGGCTGATGGCGCTGCCGCTTGCCAATACCATCCACGCTATCGCATTGGCGTGCGTCCAGTGTTGCAGGGGGGTTGAAAATTCTAGCGCCCACTCCCGGTTGAATATCTTCATATTGACGACTTGGGTCAGACTGTTTGAGGCTTGCAAATCCGTTGTCGGTGTCGGCAGTGAGTTTTTGCCAGTCTGGTCGTCAAACATGAGTGCGCCATCGCTTACGGCATTGCCATCGTAAATTTTGAGATGAATGGGGTAGGACTGCCGGTCCAGCATGCCGAGCAAGAGTTTTTCAAGGCGAATCGGGGTGTTCACAAAGCCCAGCAGGGCCTGCTGCCTTTGTTCCTCAGTCAGGGTTGGCAAGCCAGGGCGAAACACCGGCAAATACATGAGAAACCCGTAAAAAGGCGAGCTTGAGGCCTCCGAAACGAGCTTGAGTTTGCCGGTAATGGTGGTTTGGCCGGTGTCCCGCGCAGACAGCATGGCGGCTTGCCGGTTGGGCTCGGACAGCATGTCAAAACCTAGGGCTTTGAGATTTCGTTCGTTGCCCGGTTCCAGGTAAGTGACGGGGCAATAGATGGCGCGCTGGCCCTCGGGCCGGATCGCGTAATCAGGCAGATTTTGAGCCCGGATTTTTCGGAGGAAAGCGTTTTTTTCGTCCTGCGGCACATACTGTGCAAAACCCAAACCCTGAATGCCGGGGTAATTGGAGCCCAGCGATAGTGGTTCAACGTAAGCGCTCCATTGCTGACGCGAAACCGTTCCCAGACTGGAAAAAAGACCGGCACCGCCGCGCAGAACCTGCTCATGCGAACGCAGGCGGCCCTCAATCGCTCGATGAATGCCTTGAATATTGGCGTCAAACCTGATCGCCAACTGTTCACTTTCCTCGTTCACCTCCACTTGCCAGAGTATCAAAGTCGCACTCATGGCGATGGCAAAGACCAGCAGGGCCAGCCAGTACCGTTTTAGTCGAAGGATCATAAACATTTCCGAGATTCTTTTCGATTAAACATAGATGTTATCTTGTGAGGCCTTGATTCAAGTCATTAAGTTATCGGCATTATTAAAAATCAGTGTAGCGAATTTGGTTGCGGGATAAACTAAAGCCTGATTTTTGAGAATCACCACTTTTGTCTCCCTCCGACCCCGTACACCGCCTACGTAAACTTGGCCCATTTCATGAAGCTCCATAACTACTTCCGATCCTCCGCCTCCTTTCGCGTGCGCATTGCCATGGCGCTGAAGGGCTTGCCTTACGACTACATCCCGGTGCATTTGGCGCGCGGTGACCACAGAAAACCAGAGTACTCCAGCCTCTCGGCGGATCAGCTCGTGCCTTTGCTTGACTTGCAAACCGATGCCCCCGATGGCTCCGGCCCCGTGTTGCTCAGCCAGTCCCTGGCCATCATGGAGTACCTGGACGAGACTCATCCCGCGAGGCCCGCGCTGCTACCCGCCGACGCCCTGGGCCGCGCCCGCGTGCGCGCCTTGGCGCAAAGCATTGCGTGTGAGATTCACCCACTCAACAATCTGCGCGTTCTCAAGTATTTGGTCAAAGATTTCAAGGTAGGTGAAGACGCCAAAAACGCCTGGTACCGCCACTGGGTGCGTGAAGGCTTGCTGAGTTTTGAGCGGCAGTTGCAATTGATCGAAGCGCAGCGCCAAAAGGCGGGCTTGACAGCCTCGGTGTACTGCTACGGCGACACACCAACGCTTGCAGATTGCTGCTTGGTGCCTCAAATCTTCAATGGCCAGCGTTTTAACTGCGATTTCAGCGGCCTTACCCGCACTATGGCTGCGTTTGAGGCCTGTATGAAACTGTCCGCCTTTGTGGCAGCCGAGCCTAAAAACTGCCCTGATTTTGAGGTTTGACATCCTTATCCCTAACTGGCCTGTGCCCGCGCATGTGCGGGCCTCCTGTACCACACGGTCGGGAGGTGTGTCACAGCCACCCTATGACAGCCTGAACCTGGGCGACCATGTAGGCGATGCCCCCGATGCGGTAGCGGCCAACCGCGCGGCCTTGGTACAGCGGCTGAACGTGGGGCAAGATGCCCGGCCTCGCGTGAAGCCTGTGTTTTTAAACCAGGTGCATGGGACGCGAGTGGTGCAACTGAATGTCTGTACGCCCGATGCGACAGTGGCCGATGCCTGCGTCAGCACCCAGCGTGGCCTGGCCTGCACCATCATGGTGGCCGACTGCCTACCTGTGCTTTTGACGGATGAGGCAGGTAGTTTTGTGGCGGCAGCACATGCGGGTTGGCGCGGACTGGCAGGTCATGAGGGTCGGGGAGTTTTGGAGTCTATTTTTGAACAACAAACGACTCTAGATCAATCAAAATATGCGCAAGAAGCTACAAAAATAATAGCATGGTTGGGGCCTTGCATTGGCCCTGAGGCGTTCGAAGTAGGGGCTGAAGTTCGGGCTGCGTTTGTGCTTCAGGATGCCCAGGCGACTGCGTGTTTCAAGCCGCTGGCCCCAGGCAAATGGTTATGTAATTTACAAGGTCTGGCACGTCAGCGTTTGCAGGCGCTGGGTGTCGTGCGGGTGTTTGGCAATGACGGTAGCGCTCCTTGGTGCACGGTTGCCAACCCCTCAAGGTTCTTTTCGCACCGGCGAGATCGCGTCAGTGGGCGCATGGCCGCTTGCATCTGGCTGGCTTGATTCAGTCACTAAAAGGGTTTGCGGTGCTTGCGCCACCTCAGCCGCCTCACGCGCTTTGATGGCGCGTTTGCGGGCGGGGGAACCCATCAGGTAAACCACCAGCGCCACCGGACCCAAGCCATAAAGCAAAAACGTGATGATGGCGCCCAGTACCGTACCCGTGGTGTTGGTGGCCTCGGCCACGGCCATCATGAGAACGACGTAAAGCCAGGCGATGGGGACGATGTACATGGAAATGTCACTTATCTTATTCTGAAAATGTAATTTTAGTGACAGGGTAAAACGGGGATACTCGAAACCTGTTCAAAACAACGAATGTCGTGAAGGAAGAGTCCATCGTGAATCAGCAAACCCCGCAAGAATGGGCTCAGGCCGCACAGCAATTTCAAAAAACTTTGGGCGACAGTTGGTCCAAGGCCATGCAGGGCTTGCCTGGTGCGGGACTGGGTGGGTTGGGGCAAGGCCTTCCCGAAGCGCCGGCCCCCTTGGTCTTCTCTCCCGACAAACTTAAAACCCTGCAAGAGCAGTATGTACAAGAGGCACAAAACCTTTGGAGTCAAGCGACCACCGTCACCTCAGGCGGCAAGCCTGACGGCCTGCCCAAGGCCACCGACCGACGATTCTCAGCCCAGGCCTGGGCGGCCAACCCGACCGCCGCCATGACTGCGGCCAGCTACTTGCTCAACGCCCGCACCTTGATGGGCTTGGCTGATGCGGTAGAGGCGGACGAGAAAACCCGTGCCCGTGTTCGCTTTGCGGTGGAGCAGTGGGCTGCTGCTTCAGCCCCCAGTAACTTTCTAGCATTCAATGCCGACGCCCAACAAAAGGCCATTGAAACCAAAGGCGAAAGTATCGCCAAAGGCCTGCAAAACCTCATGCATGACCTCAAGCAAGGCCATGTTTCCATGACAGATGAGAGTCTGTTTGAAGTGGGCCGCAATGTGGCGACGACGGAGGGTGCCATCGTTTTTGAGAACGAGCTGTTTCAGTTGATCGAATACAAGCCGCTGACCGCCAAAGTCTATGAAAAACCTTTCCTGCTGATCCCCCCCTGCATCAACAAGTACTACATCCTGGACCTGAAACCCGAGAACTCGTTGATCCGCTATGCCGTGAGCCAGGGTCATCGCACCTTTGTGGTGAGCTGGCGCAACCCGGACGAGTCACTGGCCAACAAGACCTGGGACGACTACATCGAAGACGCAGCCATCCAAGCCATTCATGCGGTCCAAGAAATCACGGGGCAAGACAAAAAGGGCGGGCAGATCAACGCCCTGGGCTTTTGCGTGGGCGGCACGATTCTATCCAATGCACTGGCCGTGCTGGCGGCACGTGGTGAAAAGCCCGTGGCCAGCGCCACCTTCTTGACCACACTGATTGACTTCACGGACACTGGCATTCTGGACGTTTTCATTGATGAAACCTTCGTCAAATACCGTGAGACCCAGATGGGGCAGGGCGGTTTGCTCAAGGGCAAGGAGCTGGCGTCAACCTTCAGTGCGCTGCGCCCCAACGAATTGCTCTGGAACTACGTGGTGGGCAACTATCTCAAGGGCGAGACGCCGCCCCCGTTTGACCTGCTGTACTGGAACAGCGACAGCACCAATCTGCCCGGCCCGTTTTATGCCTGGTACTTGCGCAACACCTACCTGGAAAATAAGTTGATCAAGCCGGGCAAGGTTACCGTGTGCGGCGAAAAAATCGACTTGAGCCAGTTGGACATGCCCGCCTACATCTACGGATCACGCGAAGACCACATCGTGCCCATTGGCGGCGCCTACGCCTCCACCCAGGTGCTCAAGGGCAAGAAGCGCTTTGTCATGGGAGCCTCAGGCCATATTGCTGGGGTCATCAACCCGCCAGCAGCCAATAAGCGCCAGCACTGGGTGCGAGAAGACGGCAAATTTCCCAAGACCTCCGAGGCTTGGCTGGCCGGAGCCAAAGAGCAAGCTGGTAGCTGGTGGACAGATTGGGCTGACTGGCTCAAAGGCCATGCGGGCAAGCAAATCGCGGTATCCAAAACCTACGGTAAGGGCACAAAATACAAAGTGATCGAGGCAGCACCAGGTCGCTACGTCAAGGCTAAAGCATAATTTTCATTGATCCGTTTTTTCACACAGGAGACTACAAAAATGCAAGATATCGTTATCGTTTCAGCCACCCGCACAGCCGTTGGCAAGTTCGGCGGTTCGCTCGCCAAAATGCCCGCCACCGAGCTGGGCGCACTCGTGATCAGGGAAGCTATGGCCCGCGCCCGTATCGACATGGATCAGGTAGGTGAGGTCATCATGGGCCAAGTGCTGGCCGCTGGTGCGGGGCAAAACCCGGCGCGTCAGGCTTTGATGAAGGCCGGTGTCGCTAAAGAAACCCCCGGCCTGACCATCAACGCCGTGTGCGGCTCCGGCCTCAAGGCCGTGATGCTGGCCGCGCAGTCCATCGCCTGGGGCGACAGCGAAATCGTCGTAGCGGGTGGCCAGGAAAACATGAGCGCCAGCCCGCACGTGCTGCCCAGCTCGCGTGACGGCCAGCGCATGGGCGACTGGAAATTGATCGACACCATGATCGTGGACGGCCTGTGGGACGTGTACAACCAGTACCACATGGGCATCACCGCCGAGAACGTGGCCAAGGCCCACGGCATCACTCGCGACATGCAAGACGCGTTGGCCCTGGCCAGCCAGCAAAAAGCGTCGGCTGCACAGGATGCAGGTAAGTTCAAGGACGAGATCGTCACCGTGTCACTGGCGCAGCGTAAAGGCGACCCCATCCTCTTCAATGCCGATGAGTTCATCAACAAGAAAACCAATGCCGAAGCGCTGGCGGGACTGCGCCCCGCCTTTGACAAGGCCGGTAGCGTGACGGCGGGCAATGCTTCGGGCATTAACGACGGCGCTGCGGCTGTGGTGGTGATGTCGGCTGCCAAGGCGGCTGCATTGGGCTTGACGCCACTGGCGCGCATCGCCTCCTTTGCCACCACCGGACTGGACCCGGCCACCATGGGCATGGGCCCGGTGTCTGCTTCGCAAAGA
>JANXSU010000275.1 GCA_025356545.1 Comamonadaceae bacterium | reverse complement strand
CGTGACATCAGCGAACTTCAGAAGAGCGAACAGATGAAGGACTCATTTGTGTCGACGGTAAGCCACGAATTGCGCACACCACTCACCTCGATCAACGGGGCTTTGGGCTTGGTGTGTGGTGGCGTCCTGGGGGAGGTATCGCACAAGGCCAAGTCAATGTTGAATATGGCCTACCAAAACAGTCAACGGCTTACACTTCTCATTAACGATTTATTGGATCTGGAAAAAATGGCCGCTGGCAAGATGCGCTTGGACGTGTTGGTTCAAGAGCTCGTGCCCTTGGTGGAGCAGGCCATCGCGATGGCCGATGAGTATGCGCAGCGACACCAAATTCAGCTACGGTTTCAGCTCCCGAGTGAGCGCGTACGCGTACGCGTAGATGCTAACCGTTTGCAGCAAGTGTTAAACAACCTCTTAGCTAATGCGGTGAAGTATTCCCCCCACGGTGGTCAAGTTGACGTGAGTGTGGTGGTCAATCCCGATGAGGGCGTGGTGCGGGTAGAGGTGACCGACCAAGGCCCCGGAATTCCGGCAGAATTTCGAGGTCAAATATTTCAAAAATTTTCTCAAGCTGATACCTCTGACGCCCGAAAAAAAGGCGGCTCAGGTCTGGGCTTGGCCATCAGCAAGGAGTTGATGGAGCGCATGAATGGCTTGATTGGTTACGAATCCGTACCAGGCCATGGGGCAAGCTTCCATTTTGTGTTGCCAGTCTGGGTGGAATCGGGCAGCAGGCCCGAAGTCGTGCCCCTGGAGTTGGGTGTTGCGCGGCCTGATGTGGCACGAATTTTGGTGGTTGAAGATAGCCCGGTTTCGGCACAGGCAGTGCTTGCCATACTGCACCGCGCTGGGTACGCCGTAGATTTGGCGGGCACGGGAGCCATGGCCCTTGAACAGGTGGCAAAGAATCGCTACGTAGCCATCACGCTCGACATGGTGTTGCCTGATCAAACCGGCGTGGCGCTGGTGCGCGCCCTGCGAGCCCGCCCTGAGCTTGATGCTGTGCCGATTTTGGTGATATCAACCGCCACGGAAATGGGTAAGCTTGCCTTGAAGGATGAGTTGGCGGGTATGGAATGGATGAGCAAGCCGGTGGATGAGGCTCAGCTGTGCCGAGCCTTAAAGCGTCGTTTGACCGTGACGACTCAAGGGATTGGCAGAGCGGCAAGTGATGAAGCTTGAACGGATTTTGTATGCCGATGATGAGCCCGACATTCAGTCCGTCGTCAAACTGGCCTTAGAGGTGCTGGGCGGTTACGAGGTTTTGCTGTGCGGAAATGGTGCAGAAGCTTTGGCTCAGGTGTCCTGCTTTAACCCGAACTTGATTTTGCTGGATGTCATGATGCCCAGTATGGACGGACTCACTACTTTGCAGTGGCTGCAAAGGGATGCGCGCACCGCCAGTATCCCGGTTGTTTTTTTGACTGCCAAAGCGCAAGCTCATGAAATCAAGCGCTACCAAGCCTTGGGCGCACTCAGCGTCATTACAAAACCCTTTGACCCTATGACGATAGCTGCAGCTATCCAAAAAATTTGGAATCAAACCCATGAATGAAATGGATCAGAAAACGGTTGATTTTTCAGCGCAATTGGAGGCACTGCGTCGCGAGTTTGCTGCACAGTTGGTGGACACGCTGGATGAGTTGAATCGACTGATGGCCGGACGTGGGCCCGAGGCGCCGCGCGAGTTGTTGCAGCAAACCTGCATGCGTTTGCATAAATTAGCGGGGGCAGGCGGCACATTCGGCTTCCCTGAACTCTCTGCCCAGGCACGTAAGCTTGAGGGGATGTCCAAGAAGTGGTTGGATTCGGCTCTGCCTGTTCCTCCTGATCAGTGGCAAACTTGGTTAACTGGTTTACGCGCGCTCAGTTTGAGCATTGTGGTGCAGGATGAGCCGGTCGTGGCCAAGCCGCTGCCCGTGCTTACCACTTCAAGATCTGCGGTCAGGGGCGAGGTGCGGGTGAGCATGGTGCATTCAGACCCGGTGCTCAGCTTGGCAATGTGCCGCGGCTTGGGGCAATTTGGATACACGGTGGTGTCCTATCCGGATTGGCGTTCGGCGCAGGCGGGTCTCCTGGGAGACCCGCCTGACATTGTGTTGATGGAGAGTGCCGTTATTGAGGGCGGGAGCGAGTCCATCCGACAAGCTGTCGAGCAGTGGGTCGACAGGATGGGTCGACGTGCGACGCTCATTTTGCTGGCTAACCATGCCGAATTCACCCTTCAATTGCTGGCTGCAAAAGTAGGGGCGGAGGCATTTTTTAAATTGCCTGTCGATGTGCCCACAGTGGCGGCTCGGATCGAGTCGCTCGTGC
This sequence comes from Comamonadaceae bacterium, assembly GCA_025356545.1. GTDB lineage: Bacteria > Pseudomonadota > Gammaproteobacteria > Burkholderiales > Burkholderiaceae_C > CANCDA01. The sequence continues at coordinate 7,954 of JANXSU010000275.1, read as the reverse complement.
TAGCACGAGGGCCGCAGCCGTACAGAGTCTTGATTGTGGAAGACGATGAGGCGCTGGCAGAGCATTACTGTTTGACCCTGCGGGCCGCCGGGATGTTGGCTGAACAGGTGAATCATCCCTATGCAGTTCTGCCCGCGCTTCACAAGCTGCGCCCCGATGTGCTGTTGATGGACTTGTACATGCCTGAGTGCACTGGCGAAGAACTGGCCAGGATGATCCGCTACAACGGTGATTGGCAGAGTTTGCCTATTGTGCTGGTGTCAGCTGAATCCGACTTGGTGCGCCAGATGCAGGCCTTGCGTAGCGGGGCCGATGATTTTCTGGTCAAGCCAATTTCGGACGGGCAACTGGTGGTTGGCGTGCGTGTGCGGGCTGAGCGCGCACGAAAAATGGCCGAATTGATGAGTCAAGACAGTCTGACGGGCTTGCTCAAACATGCCAGCATCAAAGAGCGATTGATTCAAGAGGTGGACCGGGCTCGGCGCAACGGTAAACCGCTGTCCATTGCAATGGTCGACATTGATTTTTTCAAGCGGGTGAACGACAACTGGGGGCATCCCATGGGTGACCAGGTCATCAAGACTTTGGGCAATCTGCTGCGTCAGCGTTTGCGCCGGCAAGACAGCGTGGGGCGATATGGTGGCGAAGAGTTTCTGGCGGTTCTACCGGAGTGTTCTGAGCTTGATGCGGCCCGATTGCTGGATGACATTCGGCGTCGCTTTGCCGACATTGAATTTCGTATTGGTGAAAATGGTTTCAACGTCACGCTCAGTGCGGGTATTGCTGTCTGCACGCATGGGCGTGACGCACATGAGCTGTTGGTCGACGCAGATCAGGCGCTTTACCATGCCAAAAGCGGTGGACGCAATCTGGTTTACAAGTGACCGAACGGTGGCCAGCTTTCTTAAGTCTGCGTCGGGTTGTAAGCCTATAAGCACGCGGTGTGAAAAAAGCTTGAAAAAGTGATTGCGTTTGCCGCTTTTCAGGTGCATAGTGAATCCGCAGGCGGCGGATGAACTTGACCTCGTTGTCGAGTTCACTGCTGTTGGCAGTTCTTCAATCCCGAGTGCAACAGGAGGTTATTCATGAATTTGACGATCAGCGGTCATCACCTGGAAGTTACCCCGTCTTTGAGAAGTTATGTCACGACCAAGCTGGATCGAATTAGCCGACATTTTGATCAATTGGTAGATGTCAAGGTGTTGCTGACTGTAGAAAATCAGAAGGAGAAAGAGCGACGACAGCGGGCGGAGTGCAGCATTCACGTCAAGGGCAATGACCTGTTTGCAGAAAGCGCCAACGAGGATTTGTACGCTGCTGTTGACGACTTGGTTGATAAGCTGGATCGACAAGTGGTTCGCTACAAGGATCGTCTCCAGAATCACAGCCACGAAGCCACAAAGCGCATGATGTAAGAGGCCTTTGGCCATGACAAAAGCCGCGAGTCTCGCGGCTTTTTTGTGCATAATCGGCCCCCAAACACCATGAATCGACTTTCATCTATCCTGCCCCTGGCGCAAGTGCTTGTGCACTCTGACGCCAGCAGCAAAAAAAGAGCCTTCGAAGAAGTCGGCTTGCTGTTCGAAAGCCTTCACGGCTTGAATCGTGCCCTAGTGACCGACAGTCTCTTCGCCCGTGAGCGTTTGGGCTCAACCGGCTTGGGCTACGGTGTGGCGATACCGCACGGACGCATCAAGGGGCTTAAGTCCCCGATGGCTACTGTGATTCAACTGGCCCAGCCCATAGGCTTTGATGCACCAGACGAGCAAGCCGTTAAGCTTTTGATTTTTTTGCTGGTGCCCGAGGCTGCCACGCAAAAGCATTTGGAAATCCTCTCTGAAATCGCCGAGATGCTCAGTGACAGTGTCTTGCGTGAACAACTCAGCACTTGCGAAAGTGCGCAGGCACTGCATGGTCTGATTGCCGGCTGGCAATCCGCGCAGTTGACCTGAAACCTGACCAACCGACTATGAGACCCACCGTCGTCAGTGCCGAGGTACTTTTCAACCAGTTCCGATCTCTTTTGAGCTGGGATTGGTTGGCGGGTCTGGGCGCATCGGAGCGTCGGTTTGACGAGGTGGCCGTGCGTGCGGCGCGCTCCGGGGCAGACCTGGTGGGCTACCTGAACTACATCCATCCTTACCGGGCCCAGGTTCTGGGCGTGCGTGAGGTGGCCTACCTCTCCAATGCCACGCCTGAAGACTGCGCCCGACGGGTGGCCCGCATTGTGGAGCTGGAGCCACCGGTGCTGGTCCTGGCCGATGGCCAAACGCCCCCGGCCTTACTGATGGCGATGTGTGAGGAGGCGCAGATTCCGATGTTTGCGACCCAGGACTCGTCGGCCTATGTGATTGACGTTTTGCGCAGCTACCTGTCCAAGCATTTTGCTGATCGCATTTCGATGCATGGCGTGCTGCTGGACATCCTCGGCTTAGGGGTGTTGATCACGGGTGAGTCGGGTTTGGGTAAAAGCGAACTCGGCCTGGAGTTGATCTCGCGCAGTCACGGTTTGGTGGCCGATGATGCCGTGGACCTTTACCGCATCAACCAAGACACGATTGAAGGCCGTTGCCCCGATCTTTTGATGAATCTGCTGGAAGTGCGGGGCATCGGTTTGCTTGACATTCGGGCGATTTTTGGTGAGACGGCGGTGCGGCGCAAAATGAATTTGAAGCTGATCGTGCACTTGGTGCGGCGCGAGACCCTGGAGCGCGACTATGAGCGCATTCCTTATGAGCCGCTGACCCAGGATGTGTTGGGTATTCCGGTGCGTAAAGCGGTGCTGCAAGTGGCGGCGGGGCGCAACTTGGCCGTGCTGGTCGAGGCAGCGGTGCGCAATACCATTTTGCAGCTGCGCGGGATCAATACCTACCAGGATTTTGTGGACCGGCACCGCCGGGCCATGGACGGGCCGGCCTGAGACTAGCGCTCAAGCGCCGCGCGCGGCGGGTCGATTCGGGCAGGGGGTCTTGGTGCAATGGGCGTACAGGCTCAAAGAGTGCTCCGCGATCATAAAGCCCTTGGCCTTGGCCACGGCGTGTTGGCGGTTTTCAATCTCCGCGTCAAAAAACTCCTCGACCTTGCCGCAGTCAAGACAGACCAGATGATCATGGTGCTTGCCCTCATTGAGCTCATAAATCGCCTTGCCGCCTTCGAAATTGCTCCGGTTCAAAATACCCGCTTGTTCAAACTGGGTTAACACCCGGTAAACCGTAGCCAAACCTACATCAGAGCGATCAACCAGCAAGGCGCGAAAAACGTCTTCCGCTGTCATGTGTCGTTGCATGCCGTTTTGAAAAATTTCCAGCACTTTCAGTCGTGGCAGCGTGGCCTTGAGTCCGGTGCTTTTAAGTTCGTCAATGCTGTTCATGGGAGGTCTTTCTGGAGATCAGGGGTTAGATGGTGAACATCAGGCCTACCCCGCTACAATGGGCCGATCATATCGTTACACATTGAGTCATGCCCGATTTCCTGCGTCATGGCCCTGGTACAGGGCTGATTTTTATTTTCTGTGCCGCTTTAGCCGCTTGCGGCACTGTGGACAGCGCGAGCAATCGGCTGGTCAATGTCTTTAGGCCCTACAAAATGGATGTCGTGCAAGGCAATGTGGTCACCAGCGAACAAGTGGCATTGCTTAAGCCTGGCATGAGCCGAGTTCAGGTGCGTGATGTCTTGGGAACGCCCTTGTTGACCAGCGTGTTTCATGAAGATCGTTGGGATTATGTGTTTACTTTGAAGCGCCAGGGCACGGAGTCCCAATCTCGACGTGTGACGGTGTTTTTTAAAAATGCGGAGTTGCTGCGTTTTGAGGCTGACGCTTTGCCTAGTGAGACAGAATTTGCGGCCACCCTGGGCAAGATGAATTTGCCCAGCAAAATGCCGGAGTTGGAGGCGACGTCTGAGAGCCTGCAAAAATTCCCTGCACCCGTTAAAGCGGCAGTGCCAGCTCCCTTGCCGCCTTTGCCCACCAGTTACCCGCCGCTTGAGTCCCCGATCCGTTGAACACGCGTTCAACACTTGACATAGCCCCGCGTTCGGTGCGCACCCTGAGTTCACTGCCATGACCCTGTCCTCTCCCCAAAAAATCGCCATTGCCGGTGCCTCCGGTCGTATGGGGCGCATGTTGATTGAGGCCGTCGGGGCCGATCCTGCTTGCGTCTTGGCTGGCGCACTGGATGTCGCAACCAGTCCTGCACTAGGGCAGGATGCGGCCACCTTTCTGGGGCATACCAGCGGTGTGGCTATTACGGCGGATTTGAGAGCAGGCTTGCAAAATGCACAGGTGCTGATTGACTTCACCCGCCCAGAGGGCACGATGGCACACCTTCAGGTGTGTCGCGCGCTGGGCGTCAATTTGGTTATCGGTACGACGGGCTTTAGCGAAGCGCAAAAAGCCGAGATCACAGCGGCAGCCCAAGACATAGCCATCGTGATGGCCCCCAATATGAGCGTGGGCGTCAACGTCACGCTCAAGTTGTTGGAGATGGCGGCCAAGGCCCTGTCCACGGGCTACGACATTGAAATCATCGAGGCCCATCACCGTCACAAGGTGGACGCGCCATCGGGCACAGCGCTCAAAATGGGCGAAGTGATTGCAGGAGCGTTGGGACGCGATCTGAAAGACTGTGCTGTGTACGCCCGTGAAGGTGTGACGGGTGAGCGCGACCCGTCTTCCATTGGCTTTGCCACCATCCGGGGCGGTGACATTGTGGGCGACCACACAGTCCTGTTTGCTGGAACGGGTGAGCGCATCGAGATCACGCATAAGTCGTCCAGCCGCGTCACTTACGCGCAGGGCGCATTGCGGGCTACGCGTTTTCTTGCGACGAAAAACGCGGGCTTGTTTGATATGTTTGACGTGCTTGGGCTGCAATGAATTTTTCCCTTCTGTTGACCCAGGGTGATGCGGTCAGCCAAGGGGTGGCGTTGCTCCTGCTGTTGATGTCGGTAGCCAGTTGGGTGGTGATTATTTGGAAAGCCTGGTTCTTGCGTCGTGTCCGTGCGGACGTGGCACGCAGCACGGCTGCTTTCTGGCAGGCCACCAGCGTGGACTCGGTGCTGCCTCAGCTCCAGGCCTTTGACCGCGAGGCGCTGGTGCTGCCTCTGCTAGAGGCCAGCCGTGTGACCGCTCAGGGCACCCTTGCCGCGGCCGGTAGCCGGTCGCAGCAACTCACCCGTGGACTGCGCGATGCGCTGCACGCGGGTTTGCGTAAGTTGCAATTCGGCCAGGTTCTGTTGGCCACGGTGGGCTCCATCGCGCCTTTTGTTGGCCTGCTGGGTACGGTTTGGGGCATCTACCACGCGCTGACCGGCATGGCGAGTACCGGTCAGATCACGATTGACAAAATCTCCGGCCCCGTGGGCGAGGCCTTGCTCATGACCGCCGCCGGTCTCGTGGTTGCCATCCCCGCTGTGCTGGCTTACAACGTGCTGGGGCGACACGTCGGACAGATTGAGGCCGATCTGGAAGGGTTTGCATTTGATTTGCGTGAGCTGCTGCTGACGCAAAAGTCGGAATAATCGTATGACGTTCGGACGCTTGGAACGGACATCGGCCCCCAAGCCCATGAGCGAGATCAATATGACGCCCTTGGTGGACGTCATGCTGGTACTGGTCGTTATTTTCATCTTGACCGCCCCGCTGCTCACCAGTTCCTTACGATTGGATTTACCCGTTTCAGCCGCCGCCCAGCTGCAGGAGCCCGCGCGCACCGTGCGGCTCGGGCTGGACAAAGCGGGCCAGGTGTATCTGGACGACCAGCCTCTGTCCCTGGACGCTGTGAAGCTGCGCTTGACACAGATCGCCCAGCAAAACCCCTTGAGCGAAGTGCAGTTGTGGGCCGACCAGGCCGCACCTTACGGTCAGGTTGTGGTGTTAATGGGGCTGGCCCAGCAGGCGGGCTTGAGCCGCCTGGGCTTCGTCGCCAAACCCTAAAATAGGGTATGCAAGAAAAATACAACCACCTCGACATTGAAAAAGCCGCCCAGCAGGACTGGGTGGCGCGCGATGCCTACCGCGTTGGCGAAGACGCCCTGGACGCCCAGGGCCAGCCCAAAAAGAAGTTTTACGCCTGCTCCATGCTGCCCTACCCCAGCGGCAAGCTGCACATGGGCCATGTGCGCAACTACACCATCAACGACATGCTCACGCGCCACCTGCGCATGAAGGGCTACAACGTGCTCATGCCTATGGGCTGGGACGCCTTTGGCCTGCCCGCCGAAAACGCCGCTTTGAAGAACGGCGTGCCCCCGGCGAAGTGGACGTTGGACAACATCGCCTACATGAAAAAGCAGATGCAGGCCATGGGCCTGGCCATCGACTGGAGCCGCGAGGTCGCCACCTGCGACCCCAGCTATTACAAGTGGAACCAGTGGTTGTTTCTCAAAATGTTGGAAAAAGGCATTGCCTACCGCAAGACCCAGGTGGTGAACTGGGACCCGGTGGACATGACCGTGCTGGCCAATGAGCAGGTGATTGATGGCAAAGGCTGGCGCACCGGTGCGGTGGTGGAAAAGCGTGAAATCCCCGGCTACTACCTCAAGATCACGGCCTACGCCGAAGAGCTGCTGGACCAGGTGAAAAACGGCCTGCCCGGCTGGCCCGAGCGTGTGAAGCTGATGCAGGAAAACTGGATTGGGAAAAGCGAGGGTGTGCGCTTTGCTTTCACGCACGACATCAAGGATGCCAGTGGCGCGTTGATTGGAAAATCGGAAGACTCGCCAGAAGGCGAGCCGGGCAAGATGTACGTCTTCACCACTAGAGCCGACACCATCATGGGCGTGACGTTTTGCGCCGTGGCACCTGAGCACCCGCTGGCGTTGCATGCGGCATTGAGCAATCCCAAGCTCGCCGCCTTCATTGAAGATTGCAAGTCCGGCGGCACCACCGAAGCCGAGCTGGCCACACAAGAGAAAAAAGGCGAGCGCACGGGCTTGTTTGTCACGCATCCACTCAGCGGTGAGCAAGTTGAAGTTTGGGTTGGCAACTATGTGCTGATGAGCTACGGTGACGGTGCGGTGATGGGCGTACCTGCGCACGACGAGCGGGATTTTGAGTTTGCACAGAAATACGGGATCGAAATTAAGCCAGTGGTTAAGTCTCCCGCTCAAATGGCCTACGAAACAGCACTATCAGAAGGAGTTGCTCTTGCTGGTGACACGGCAGGCATTAAAGATTCTTTGGATGCAACCGGTCGCTACATGGCAGAGCAAGGTTTGCGCACATATACGCATCCAACAAGCTGGGCAGATGATTTCTCTGTCAAGACCGGTGTCTGCGTTAACTCAGGCAAGTACGACGGCCTGGCTTTCAAAGCCGCCGTTGACGCCGTAGCCGCTGACCTGATTTCCAAAGGCCTGGGTGAGAAAAAAACCACCTGGCGCTTGCGTGATTGGGGCGTTAGCCGTCAGCGCTACTGGGGCACGCCTATCCCCATCATCCATTGCGCTGAGCATGGCGCTGTGCCTGTGCCTGAAAAAGACCTGCCTGTGGTGTTGCCGCAAGACTGTGTGCCTGATGGTTCGGGCAACCCGCTGCTCAAGCACGAAGGCTTTCATGCTGACGTGGTGTGCCCGGTGTGCGGCAAGCCCGGTCGCCGCGAGACGGACACGATGGACACGTTTGTCGACAGCTCGTGGTACTACATGCGATATTGTGATGCGCAGGCGACCACCCGCGCAGGCGACCCTGTAAATACTGACAAGATGGTCGCAGAAGGCGCGAACTACTGGATGCCGATGGATCAGTACATCGGCGGTATCGAGCACGCGATTTTGCATTTGCTCTACGCCCGCTTTTGGACCAAAGTCATGCGTGATATTGGCTTGGTCAAAGCCGATGAGCCCTTTACCAAACTGCTGACGCAGGGCATGGTGCTGAATCACATCTACTCGCGCAAGTCAGACAAGGGCGGCATTGATTACTTCTGGCCTAAAGAGGTAGAAGACATTCATG
>JANXSU010000261.1 GCA_025356545.1 Comamonadaceae bacterium | reverse complement strand
ATAGTGCGCGAATTCCGCACCAAGAACAACACAACCCCCGTGGTGCTGATGGGCTATGCCAATCCGATTGAACGCTACGACCAACTGCATGCCAGCGCCAGCGGCGACAACGCCTTTGCGCGTGACGCAGCCACCGCCGGCGTCGATGGCGTGCTGGTGGTGGACTACCCGCCCGAAGAATGCGTGACCTTTGCCTCGGCGCTCAAGGCCCACGGCCTGGACCTGATCTTCCTGCTCGCACCCACCAGCACCGATGAGCGCATGCAGCAAATTGCCGCCCTCGCCAGCGGCTATGTGTACTACGTCTCACTCAAAGGCGTCACCGGCTCGGGTACGCTGGACACGGCTGCGGTCGAGGCCATGCTGCCGCGCATCCGCCAGCACGTGCATGTGCCCGTCGGTGTGGGCTTTGGCATCCGCGACGCGGCCACGGCGCAAGCCATTGGCAAAGTGGCCGATGCCGTCGTGATTGGTAGCAAAATCATCCAGTTGATTGACCAGCAGCCCCGAGATCAGGTCGTGCCTGTTGCAGCGGCCTTTCTGCGCGATATCCGCGCGGCTTTGGACGCATAATTTGTAATATTCATAATTCTCGCTCCCGTTCGGGCTGAGCTTGTCGAAGCCTCTGATCCCTTCGACAAGCTCAGGGCGAACGGCTCGCATGTTGACAATTCACCGTTGGAACCCCTATGAGCTGGCTCGAAAAACTACTCCCCCCAAAAATCCAGCACACCGACCCGGCTGACCGACGCAGTGTGCCCGAAGGCCTGTGGATCAAATGCCCGAGTTGTGAAACCGTGCTCTACAAGCACGATCTGGAAAAAAACCAGAACGTCTGTAACACTTGCAGCCACCATCACCGCATTGACGCACGCGCCCGCCTCAATCATTTTCTAGACGGCGAAGGCCGATTCGAGATCGGCCAAGAAGTTCTGCCCATTGACCCCCTGAAGTTCAAAGACAGCCGCAAATACCCCGAGCGCCTGAAAGAGGCCATGGAAAACACAGGTGAAACCGATGCCCTGATCGTGATGGGCGGCGCGGTTCACAGCATCAGCTTGGTCGCCGCCTGCTTCGAATTCGGTTTCATGGGCGGCAGCATGGGCTCGGTCGTGGGCGAGCGTTTTGTGCGCGGTGTTGAAGCTGCTATTGAACAAAAAGTGCCCTTTATCTGCTTCACCGCCACCGGTGGCGCGCGCATGCAAGAAGGCCTGCTCTCGCTCATGCAAATGGCCAAGACCAATGCGGCGCTGACCCGGCTCGCCAAAAAAGGCCTGCCCTACATCAGCGTGCTGACCGACCCGACCATGGGTGGCGTCAGTGCAGGCTTCGCCTTCCTGGGCGATGTGGTGATTGCCGAACCCAAAGCGCTCATCGGTTTTGCCGGGCCGCGTGTGATCGAATCCACCGTGCGTGTGACCCTGCCCGAAGGCTTTCAACGGGCCGAGTTTTTGCAAACCAAAGGCGCGGTTGATTTCATTTGCGACCGCCGCGAGTTGCGCAAAACGATCGCTAGCACCCTGGCCATGTTGCAGCGTCAACCCGCTGATGCCGTCTCATGAAGCTTTGCGGGACAGTCCGCAGGTACGCGAAGCGAACTAGCCCTGTTCGCCACTGATGGGGACCGTTCTCATCAGCGAGGTCGGCCCGCGCGACGGCTTGCAATCCGTCAAGTCCATCATGTCAACTGCGGACAAGTGCCGCTGGATTGACGCCCTGGTGGCTGCCGGCGTGCAAGAGATCGAAGTCGGCTCCTTTGTCCCCGCGCACCTGCTGCCGCAACTGGCCGACACCGCCGCCGTACTGCGCCACGCACTCACGCACACCGGCGTGACCGTGATGGCGCTGGTGCCCAATCTCAGGGGCGCGCAAGCGGCGCTTGAAGCGGGCGTGCAGAAGCTAACGATCCCCGTGTCGGCCAGCGCCGCGCATTCACTGGCCAATGTGCGCAAGACGCGCGAGGCCATGGTTGAAGAAGTGCGCGCCATCGTTCGACTGCGTGACGCGGTGGCTCCCTTTGTCAAGATCGAAGCCGGCATTGCCACCGCTTTTGGCTGCACGATTCAGGGCGCCGTGGCTGAAGACGATGTCATCTGGCTGGCCAGCGAATGTATTGCCGCCGGGGCCGACGAATCGGGCCTGTCTGACACCACCGGCATGGCCAATCCGGCCCAAGTACGGCGTCTGTTCACCCGCCTGCGCGCCGCCATTGGCCCCCACGCCGGTGCCGCCCATCTGCACAACACCCGCGGCCTGGGGCTAGCCAATTGCCTGGCGGCCTTTGATGTGGGCGTGACCACCTTTGACGCCTCGCTCGGCGGCCTGGGCGGCTGCCCCTACGCACCCGGTGCGTCCGGCAATGTGGTGACGGAAGACCTGGTCTTCATGTTCGAGGCGATGGGGGTGAACACCGGCATCGATATCGAGAAGCTCATGGCCGCGCGTGCGCCGCTCCAAGCCGGGCTACCCGGTGAGACTCTCTACGGCATGACGCCTGAGGCCGGGCTACCCAAAAACTGGACGCCTTCTGTTCGGGCTGAGCCTGTCGAAGTCAAACCCCATTTCGACAAGCTCAATGCGAACGGAAAATTGGCATGAGTGACAGCTCCCCCCACAACCCACTACCCTACACCGGCCTGCGCGTGGTCGAATTCACCCACATGGTGATGGGCCCCACCTGCGGCATAGTGCTAGCCGATCTCGGCGCGGAAGTCATCAAGGTTGAGCCCATCGGTCACGGCCACCAGGGCGATGCCACACGCCAACTGATTGGCTCGGGCGCGGGATTTTTCCCCTTGTTCAATCGCAACAAAAAAAGCCTGGCACTGGATTTAAAAACCCCCGAAGGGCTTGAGGCTGTGCTGCGCCTGATCGCCACCGCTGACATCGTGAGCGAGAACTTCAAGCCCGGCACCATGCAAAAGCTGGG
>JANXSU010000209.1 GCA_025356545.1 Comamonadaceae bacterium | reverse complement strand
GCGACGGGCGGCCAGGATTTCGTGGGTGAGGATGGCATCGCGCACCGAGCGGGTGATGGCGCTGGCTGTGTCCAGCGTGCTTGACAGTGGAATCGTGCCCCCCAGCGGCACCAGTCGAGCTGTGCTTTTGAAGCCCACCAGGCCATTGAGGGCCGCCGGGATGCGAATGGAGCCGCCTGTGTCTGAACCCAAGCCAATGAAGGCCGCTCCGGTGGCAACAGAAATGGCCGCACCTGAGGACGAGCCACCAGGGATGCGCGGCTGATCGGTGAACGCTGCGTTGGCTGGCGTGCCAAAGTGCGGGTTGACGCCAACACCTGAGAAGGCAAACTCCGTCATGTTGGTACGACCGATGATGGCCGCGCCAGCTGAGCGCAGCCGTGCCACAGCCTGCGCGTCCTGTCGCGCTGCGGGCGCGTCGTTAAGTAGGACGGAGCCCGCACGGCTGGTCTGACCGGCCACGTCGAACAGGTCTTTGACGGAAACCGGCAACCCAGCTAAGGGGAGAGTCAAATGCTTAGGGTTGTCGGCAAACTTTTGGGCCTCTTCAAACGTGGTCTGGACAAAAACATGCTTGCAGCGGTTTGATTGGGCGGCTGCGATGGAGCGCGCCATTTCATCGCTAGCCTGGGTCTGGCCTTGGCGCAGGTGCTGCAAGGTCGTGTGAAGGTCAATTGACATGGTTTTTCAGCTCAGTCCGTGTTAGAATCTTTGGGTTTAGCCGGGTAGCCATCTAGGCCCTTGGCGAACAAATCGCAAACCGGTTCCCATCAGGTGTTGTTGCTTTGAAAAGCGGGTTGAAAAACCCACGGCTTCAAGCGCAATAGTGAACCGGATTTTAGACCTAACCTTTGGAGTTTTTTATGTCCGTTACCATGCGCGAAATGCTGGAAGCCGGTGTCCATTTCGGCCACCAAACCCGTTTCTGGAACCCCAAGATGGCCCCGTTCATCTTCGGTCACCGCAACAAAATTCACATCATCAACCTGGAAAAATCGCTGCCGATGTTCCAGGACGCGGCCAAGTTTGCACGTCAGTTGACGGCCAAGCGCGGCACCATTTTGATGGTCGGCACCAAGCGCCAAGCCCGTGAGACCGTAGCCGCTGAAGCTCAGCGCGCCGGTGTTCCCTATGTTGACCAGCGTTGGTTGGGCGGCATGCTGACCAACTTCAAGACGGTCAAGACCTCCATCAAGCGCCTCAAAGACATGAAGATCCAGCAAGAAGCGGGCCTGGACGCCATGAGCAAAAAAGAGCAGCTCATGTTCTCCCGCGAGTTGATCAAGCTGGAAAAAGACATTGGCGGCATTCAGGACATGGGCGGTTTGCCTGACGCGATTTTTGTGATCGACGTGGGCTTCCACAAAATTGCCATCGCCGAAGCCCGCAAGCTGGGCATCCCTTTGATCGGCGTGGTGGATACCAACCATTCCCCCGAAGGTATTGACTATGTGATCCCCGGTAACGACGACTCTTCCAAGGCGGTGACGCTGTATGCCCGTGGCATAGCAGATGCCATCCTGGAAGGCCGCGCCAATGCGGTCGACGACGTGGTCAAGGCTGTGGTCGCCGCCGAAAGCAATGATGAGTTTGTGGAAGTGAACGAGACCGCTGCTTAAAGCCTCTCTGACCCTAAAAAAGGGGCTTGTGTGCCCCTTTTTTTTAGATCCTCATTGAACCAGCGTTTCCTGATATTTTTAATTTGAATTGAGTACGGAGAAAGATATGACAGCAATTACAGCAAGCATGGTCGCAGAACTGCGTGGCAAAACCGACGCGCCCATGATGGAATGCAAGCGCGCCCTGACCGAAGCCGGTGGCGACATGGCCAAAGCCGAAGAGCTGCTGCGCGTGAAGTTGGGCAGCAAGGCCGGCAAGGCCGCCTCACGCGTGACGGCAGAGGGCGTGGTCACCAGCCACATCGACGGCAATGTCGGTGCACTGCTTGAAGTGAACTGCGAAACCGACTTCGTGACCAAAAACGACAGCTTCTTGGCCTTGGCCAAAGCCGCAGCCGAATTGGTCGCCAAGCACAATCCTGCCGATGTCGCTGCATTGGGTGCATTGGCCTATGCGCAAGATAATTTCGGTCCCACGTTGGAAGACGTTCGTAAAGGTTTGATCGGCAAAATTGGCGAGAACATGACCTTCCGCCGCTTCAAGCGCATTGACTCAGGCGCCAAGGTTGCCAATTACCTGCACGGCACGCGCATCGGCGTGTTGGTCGAGTTTGAGGGTGACGAGACCGCCGCTAAAGATGTGGCTATGCATGTGGCCGCGATGAAGCCTGTGGCCTTGACCAGTGCTGACGTGCCGTCCGAGTTGATCGCCCGTGAGCGCTCTGTGGCAACCGCCAAGGCCGACGAAGATCGCAAGGTGGCCGAAGCCGCAGGCAAGCCCGTGCAGTCCGACGAGATCGTGACCAAGCGCATTGAAGGTGGCGTGCAGAAGTACCTCAAAGAAGTTTCCCTGTTCAACCAGCCTTTCGTTAAGAACGATAAGGCGACAGTCGAGCAGATGCTCAAGAGCGCTGCCACCACGGTGAAATCGTTCACGCTGTACGTCGTGGGTGAAGGCATTGAGAAAAAGGTCGATGACTTTGCGGCTGAAGTGGCGGCGCAAGTCGCAGCAGCCAAGCAGACGGCTTAAAAAACCCTGTAAATTCCGACTGCTGCGTTGCCCAATACTCATTCCCTCAAGGAGCCTTCCATGTCAAACCCTAAGCCAGCCTACAAGCGCATCTTGTTGAAGCTGTCCGGGGAGGCGCTGATGGGGAATGACGCTTTTGGCATCAATCACGCCACCATCGTGCGCATGGTGGATGAGATTGCAGAAGTCACCCGGCTCGGCGTTGAGTTGGCTGTGGTGATTGGTGGGGGCAATATTTTCCGGGGTGTGGCGGGCGGCTCGGTGGGCATGGACCGGGCCACGGCTGACTATATGGGTATGCTGGCGACGGTCATGAACTCGCTGGCCTTGGCCGACACCATGAACAAGGCTGGTTTGACCGCCCGCGTCATGTCGGCCATTGCAATTGAGCAGGTGGTCGAGCCTTATGTGCGCCCCAAAGCCTTGCAGTACCTAGAAGAAGGTAAGGTTGTCGTGTTTGCGGCGGGTACGGGCAATCCGTTTTTCACGACCGACACGGCAGCCGCGTTGCGGGGTGCCGAGATTGGTGCGCAAATGGTGCTCAAAGCCACCAAGGTCGATGGGGTTTACAGCGCTGATCCCAATAAAGACCCGCAGGCCACGCGTTACGCCAAGTTGTCTTTCGATGAGGCGATTTCCAAAAATCTGGGCATCATGGACGCCACAGCCTTTGCGTTATGCCGCGACCAAAAATTACCGATCACCGTGTTTTCCATTTTGAAAAATGGTGCTCTCAAACGGGTGGTGATGGGTGAAGATGAAGGCACGCTGGTTTACGCCTGATTGGGGCCAATAGTTATTCATGAAGTTCTTGGCCCCGAGACGGCAAGATAGGAGAGAAAAATGACGATTGCAGACATCAAAACCACCATGCAAGGCAAGATGGATCAGTCCATCCAGGCTTTTAAAAACAACCTGACCCGTATCCGCACCGGGCGTGCCAATCCGGCTTTGCTGGATTCAGTGCAGGTGGATTACTACGGTTCACTTGTGCCCATCAGCCAGGTGGCTAACGTCTCTTTATTGGACGCGCGCACCATCAGTGTGCAGCCCTGGGAAAAAGGCATGGGCGCAAAAATAGAAAAAGCCATTCGTGAGAGCGACCTCGGTTTGAATCCGGCCTCCATGGGCGATTTGATTCGCGTTCCCATGCCTGCCATGTCAGAAGAGCGCCGCAAAGAGATGACCAAGCTGGCGCGCAATGAGGGCGAGAGTGCCAAGATTGCAGTGCGCAACTTGCGGCGTGACGCCAATGAGTCTGTGAAAAAGTTGGTTAAAGATAAGCTGGCTTCTGAAGACGATCAAAAACGCACCGAGACCGAGATCCAAAAGATTACCGACAAGCATGTGATTGAGATTGACCAACTGGTCACTGCCAAAGAGCATGAAATCATGGCCATCTGAGGTGACACCTCACCACATCGCCATCGTCATGGATGGCAACGGGCGTTGGGCAACCAAGCGGTTTTTACCGCGCCTTGTCGGTCATCAGCAGGGTATGAGTTCCCTGCGTCGTTGTATCAAGGCTTGTTCAGAGCGTGGTGTGACGGTACTCACGGTGTTCGCTTTTTCATCTGAAAACTGGAATCGACCCGCTGAAGAAGTGTCCGGTCTGATGGATCTGTTGATGGTGGCGCTTTCCAGAGAGGTGCCGGAACTGAACAAAGAAGGCGTCCGCCTGCATTTTGTGGGTGAGCGAACGGGTTTGTCCGACAAGGTGCTGGCGGGGCTGGCCCAAGCTGAGGCGGCTACGGCAAGCAATACGCGACTCGTCCTGAATGTTTGCTTCAACTACGGCGGGCGCTGGGACATAGCTCAAGCTGCCTCAAGGTTAATAGCCCAGGGGAAGATCGTGACGGAATTGGCGCTGGGTGCTGCCATGGCATTGGCCCATGTGCCAGACCCTGACTTGATCATTCGCACGGGTGGTGAGCAGCGTCTGAGTAACTTTTTGCTTTGGCAGGCGGCTTATGCCGAGCTTTATTTCAGCGACAAGCTGTGGCCCGAATTTGATGAGGCCGCGCTGGACGAAGCGCTTGCCGCCTACACGCAACGTGAACGCCGATTTGGCAAAACATCCGCTCAAGTGGCCGCCATAGGCGACGCTACGGCCAAATAGGAATCTCCATGCTCAAGCAGCGCGTCATCACCGCCATCGCCTTGTTGCTGATCTTGCTGCCTGCCTTGTTTTATGCGTCTCCCTCGCCGTTTTGCGTTGTGTCGCTGGTGCTGATTTCAGCGGGGGCCTGGGAGTGGGGGAGGTTGAACGGCTGCGGCCCAATGGCCTCGCTAAGTCTTGGGGCATTTTTGGCGCTGACCGGTGGTGCGACCTGGGCGGGTGGTTTGTTATACGTTAATTTGCCTTGGGTTTGGATTGTGGCCACTGGGTGCTGGGTTGCTGCATCGGTTTGGCTGCTGCGCCAGGGGGTTCCAGCGTGGTTGCTCATTCCGCGTTGGATTCGCTTAGGGGGCGGTTTTTTTATGCTCTGGTGTGCCTGGCTGGCGGTGGCCCAGGCGCGCGTGGTGGGGATTAATTTTCTGCTCTCCTGCCTTGTGCTGGTCTGGGTGGCTGATATTTTTGCCTACTTCGCGGGCAAGGCGTGGGGTGGGCGTTTCAGCCGCAGCAAGCTGGCGCCATCTATCAGCCCGGGTAAGAGTTGGGAAGGGGTGTGGGGCGGTATGGTGGGTGTGCTGGTCTTGGCCATGAGCTGGCTTTGGATCGACCAGGCCTGGCAACTCGATGTCCCCAGTCTCTACAGTCAATTGGCCGTCAAAGGCGTCTGGTTTTTAGGGTTGGGCGCTTTGATGATGGCGGTGATGAGCGTGGTGGGTGATTTGATCGAGTCGCTGATCAAACGCAGTGCCGGTGTGAAGGACAGCAGTGGTTTGCTGCCGGGGCATGGCGGCGTGCTGGACCGCGTGGATGCGCTGTTGCCTACGCTGCCCTTGGCCATGATGTTTCACAATTTGGTCTCGCCATGAAACAGCGTGTCGCCATTCTCGGCTCAACCGGCTCGATAGGCACCAGCACGCTGGATGTCATCGCCCGTCACCCTGAGCAATTTGAAGTGATGGCACTCACGGCCGCCACGCAAGTGGATTTGATCTTGCAGCAGTGCGTGCAATTCAAACCGCGCTATGCCGTGATGGCCAGCGAGGCGCATGCTCAATTATTGGTCGACAAATTAGAAGCCGTGGGATCATCAACCACGGTTTTGAAGGGCGCTGAAGCCATCTCTGCCATGGCCTCGCATGAGCAGGTGGACGTCGTGATGGCCGCCATCGTGGGTGCGGTGGGCCTAGCCCCTTGCATGGCCGCAGCCCGTGCTGGCAAGCGCCTGCTGCTGGCCAACAAGGAAGCGTTAGTGGTGGGTGGAGATCTTTTCATGCGGGCGGTCAAGGCGGGTGGGGCGACGTTGCTGCCGATTGACAGCGAGCATTCGGCGATTTTTCAGTCTCTGCCGGAAGATGCCAAGACATGGTCAGCGCGCGTTGACAAAATCATTCTCACCGCTTCTGGTGGCCCGTTTCGCACCCGTGATCCGCAAACCTTGCGTGGTGTGACGCCTGAGCAAGCCTGCGCCCACCCCAACTGGGTGATGGGGCGAAAAATCTCGGTAGATTCCGCCACCATGATGAACAAAGCGCTGGAGGTGATCGAGGCGCATTTTCTGTTTGGTCTGCCCTCGCAGCGCCTGGAAGTCGTGATTCACCCGCAGAGCGTGATTCACTCCATGGTGCAGTACCGCGACCACTCTGTGGTGGCGCAACTGGGCACACCCGACATGCGTGTGCCGATTGCCTACGGGCTTTCATGGCCCGAGCGTATGGCGTCGGGTGCTCAGGCGCTGGATTTTGCAAGCTTGTCAGACATGAGTTTCGAGGCGATCACGACGCGTGGACACCCTGAGCGATTTCCCGGCTTGAAGTTGGCCTGGGAGGCGCTGGAGGCCCCATCCGGTACAACGGCTGTGCTCAATGCTGCCAATGAAATCGCCGTGGCCGCTTTTCTCGACAAGCGAATTCGTTTCGATCAGATTTATGCTGTTAACGTCGAAACTCTGGCGGTCGTCATCCCGTCCAAAGCCAGCTCGTTGGAGCACCTGCTGGCCTTGGATGCCGAGTCGCGTGCTGTGGCGCAAGGCCTAGCCCAAGGACTCTCTCGCTAAAGACGTGAGGACTTCACATGCTGACCCTTGTTGCGTTCATTGTTGCTCTTGGCCTACTCATTGCCATCCACGAGTACGGCCACTACCGCATGGCCGTTGCCTGTGGGGTGAAGGTGCTGCGCTTTTCGATTGGCTTTGGTCGCACACTGCTGCGCTGGCAGCCGCACGGTTCTAATACGGAATTCACCCTTTGCATCTTTCCGCTGGGGGGGTATGTCCGCATGCTCGATGAGCGTGAAGCCCCGGTGGATGTGTCTGAACGGCATCGAGCCTTCAACACGCAATCCTTGCGAGCACGGGCCTTGATCGTAGCGGCGGGGCCTGTGGCTAACTTGTTGTTGGCGGTTGTGCTCTATGCCTGCGTCAATTGGGTGGGCGTTCAGCAAGCGGCGGCTGTGTTGGGTAGCCCTGTGGCTGGGTCGGTTGCCGAGCGAGCAGGCCTGACGGGCGGCGAGCGAGTGGTACGTGCTGGATTCGTGGGTGCAGCGTTGCAGGATGTGTCATCCTTTGAAGATGTCCGCTGGTTCTTGACCCGTGGGGCGCTTGAAAGTAAGGACGTCCAACTTTCCGTGCAAGCTGGACAGAAAAATCAGATCCGTGATGTCACGTTGGCCTTGGCAACCATGGGTTCAAGTGAAGCAGATGCTGGATTGTTTCGCCGTATCGGCTTGGTGTCCCCGTATAGCCGTGCTGAGATCGGTGAGGTGATGGCTGGTGGTGCTGCTGAGCTTGCCGGTTTGCGTCAAGGCGATATCGTGTTGCAGGCGGGCCCACACCGTGTGCTGGACGGTGCGCAACTGCGCGGCTTGATCCGAGCCTCGGGGCAGAGCAGTGTGGCTGTGGCCTCATCTTGGAAAATTTTGCGCGCTGGAGAATCGCTGGAAGTCGCCGTCAAGCCTGAGTTGGTTCAAGAGGGGGCGGAAAAAATCGGAAAGATCAACGCTTTTGTAGGCGGTTTGCCCGAGTTCGTCACGGTGCGATACGGTCTCTTGGACGGTTTGTGGCAAGGGGTGATCAGGACGTGGGATGTGTCAATGCTGACTTTACGCATGATGGGCAAAATGGTGATCGGAGACGCGTCGCTGAAGAACCTGAGTGGGCCTCTGACGATTGCAGACTATGCGGGTCGCTCAGCCAGCATGGGCGTGACGTCTTATTTGGTGTTTTTGGCTTTGATCAGTGTGAGCCTGGGGATATTGAATCTACTGCCACTGCCCATTCTTGATGGGGGGCACCTGATGTATTATCTTTGGGAGTGGCTGACCGGGAAAAGTCTGTCGGATGTGTGGCAAGAGCGCTTGCAGCGGGTGGGTATGGCTGTGTTGGCGGTCATGATGTGCATCGCATTTTTCAATGACATCAATCGCCTCTGGGGCTAATCTTTTTTGGGAACCTGTTTCAGGTGCCAATTCATTATTCATATAAAAATGCAATTCAATCGATTTAACCTGCGCCAAACTGTCATTGCTGCGGCCTTGGTATTTGCCGCACATTCCGCGCTGGCGGTTGATCCCTTCACAGTGCGCGACATTCGGGTCGAGGGTTTGCAGCGGGTTGAGCCCGGAACCATTTTTGCATCCATTCCGGTGCGCGTTGGAGATACCTACAACGATGAAAAAGGAACAGCGGCCATTCGCGCACTGTTCGGGCTGGGCTTGTTCAAGGACATCCGGCTGGATGTCTCCGGCGATGTGCTGGTGGTTATTGTGGAAGAGCGCCCCACCGTCGCAGATCTTGAGTTTGTGGGTACCAAAGAGTTCGACAAGGATGTTTTGAAAAAAGCCTTGCGCGACGTGGGCCTGACGGATGGACGCCCCTTTGACAAGGCCTTGCTCGACAAAGCTGAGCAAGAGCTCAAGCGCCAATACATTAATCGGAGTCTTTATGCCGCTGAGGTGGTTACTACGGTGACGCCAATTGAGCGCAACCGTGTCAACTTGACCTTTACGGTGATTGAAGGTGAGCTTGCCAAGATCAGCGAAATTCGAATCGTAGGTAACAAGGTTTTTTCCGAGTCCACCTTGCGCAATTTATTTGATCTGGATTCCGGTAACTGGATGAGTTGGTACACCAAGTCGGATCGTTATTCGCGTGCCAAACTCAATGCGGATATTGAAACGCTTCGCTCCTACTACCTGACGCGTGGTTATCTGGAGTTCCGCATTGAATCGACCCAAGTGGCAATTTCGCCAAACAAACAAGATATGGCCATTGCTATCAATGTTGTTGAGGGGGAAAAATATGTCGTTGCTGGTGTCAAGCTGGAAGGTAATTACCTGGGTCGAGATAACGAATTCAAATCGTTAGTTGCTATCAAGCCCGGGCAGTCTTACAACGCAGATCAAGTGGCTGAAACCGTCAAGGCCTTCACCGATTATTTTGGGAAATTTGGTTTTGCATTTGCTCGGGTTCAGTCCCGCCCAGAGATTGATCGCACAACCAATTTGGTTGTCTTGGTGCTTCAGGCTGATCCCTCAAGACGTGCCTATGTAAGGCGAATTAATGTGGCTGGCAATAACCGATCCCGTGACGTGGTTATCAGGCGTGAACTACGTCAATTGGAGTCTGCCTGGTACGACAGCGATAAAATCAAATTGTCACGTACTAGAGTTGACCGTGTCGGTTATTTCAAAGATGTGTCAATAGAAACAATTGACGTTCCAGGCTCGGTCGACCAAGTTGACCTCACAGTAAATGTTACAGAAAAACCTACCGGAAGTTTGACACTTGGTGCGGGCTTCTCCAGCACTGATGGCTTGGGTCTTTCGTTTGGTATTCGTCAGGACAATGCCTTTGGTTCTGGTAACTCTTTGGGCATCCAGGTCAATACCAGTCAGATCAACCGAGTGATCGTGCTCAACACGACTGACCCGTATTTCACGCAAGATGGTATTTCCCGCACGTTTGACCTCTATCACCGTGTGTCCAACCCCTACGTGGATCCCGCTAGTTACTCGCTAGAAACAACGGGGACCAGTATGCGTTTTGGTATTCCATTTACAGAACGTGACACGATCTATGTAGGTGCCGGTGTTGAACGCACCACGATCAATCCGGGTAACAATCTGCCGCAAGCGTATGCGGACTACTCGAATCTTTTTGGCTTTACCAGTACAGCCGTACCCTTAACCGCCGGATGGGCCCGGGATGACCGCGACAGCGCGTTGGTTCCATCCCAAGGTCGGTTTCAACGTGCAACGGTTGAATGGAGTGTGGGCGGAGAGGTTCGGTACCTGCGCGGTCTCTACACGTATCAGCAGTACCTGCCCATTACAAAACAATACACCTTTGCGTTTAATACTGACGTTGCAATGGGTACGGGCATCGACGGACGTCCTTATCCCATTTTCAAAAATTACTATGGTGGTGGACTCGGTTCGGTTCGAGGTTTTCAACCTGGAAGCCTGGGGCCGAGGGATTCGGTTACAGGACTCTCTTTGGGGGGTACTAAAAAGATCAATTTGAACTTGGAAATGCAAGCGCCTTTCCCTGGAACTGGCAATGACCGCACACTGCGCATGTATGCTTTCTTGGACACGGGCAATGTGTTTGGCGCGGATGAAACCATTGATTTCGGGCAGTTCAGGGCCTCAGCGGGTGTTGGTATCAGCTGGATATCACCCATAGGTCCGTTGCGGCTGGCATTTGCAACCCCTGTTCGTTCCTTTGATGGCGATAGAATGCAGTCTATTCAATTCCAAATTGGTACCACGTTCTAATGACTTATCTTTTTCGTCAAGCCGGCCTCGCTCTTGTTTTGGGGCTTTGTTTTTTGGCAATGCCTTTGAAGGCGCAAGAATTTCGCCTTGGCTTTGTGAGTTTAGATCGAATCATCAAAGAAGCGATTCCTGCGAAAAGTGCCCAAACCAAGTTGGAGCAGGAATTTTCCAAGCGTGAGAAAGAGATGCAAGATGCGGGTGTAATGCTTAAGGGTTTGGCAGAGAAGCTTGAACGTGAAGCGCCTACGTTGGCCGATAGTCAGCGGGCTTCGCGTCAGAAGCAATTGTTGGAGCAAGACCGTGATTTCCAGAGAAAACGTCGTGAGTTCCAAGAAGATCTGAACGCCCGTCGCAATGAAGAGCTGCAACAGGTTTTTGCCCGAGCCAATCAAGTCGTTAAACAAGTGGCCGAAGCTGAAAAATATGACCTCATTTTGCAAGAGGCTGTGTACATCAACCCTAAGCATGACATCACTGACAAGGTCATCAAGGTCTTGAATGCAGCTAAATAAGTCGTTTCGGACATTTCAAGAGTGGCATTGCGTTTAGGTGCGATTGTAGATGCCCTCGGGGGTGAGTTGCATGGTGACCCGAACTTGCAGATTGATGACTTGGCACCGCTTGAGTTGGCAAGTCCATCAAGTTTAAGTTTCCTAAGTCACGCCAAATACCGTCAGCACTTGGCGACATCCCAAGCCGCTTGTGTGATTGTTAGCCCGCAAATGCGCACAGAAGCCCTTGCGCGTGGTGCTTGCTTGGTCACCGAGCAGCCCTACCTTTACTTTGCACGGGTGACTCAACTTTGGCGTCAACAGCAGTCGCGTAAGTCCGGGCCCCTTATTCATCCCAGCGCCATCATTGATCCTGAGGCGTTTGTTCATCCGCAAGCCCAAGTCGGCCCTTTGTGCGTGATTGAGCGGGGTGCGCATGTAGGTGCCAACACGGTGCTCAAATCGAGGGTCACTTTAGGAGAGGATTGCAGTGTGGGTGAGCGTTGCATCCTGCACTCTGGCGTGGTCATTGGCGCGGATGGTTTTGGCTTTGCCCCAAATGGCGATGCCTGGGAAAAGATCGAACAGCTTGGCGCTGTACAGATCGGTAACGATGTGGAGATCGGTGCTAACACCTGTATTGACCGGGGAGCTTTGCAGGACACGGTTATTGAAGATGGTGTGAAGCTCGACAACTTGATTCAAATCGGCCACAACGTGAGAATCGGGCGCAACACGGCCATGGCAGGTTGCACCGGCGTTGCGGGTAGTGCTGTCATTGGGGCCAATTGCACCATCGGCGGCAGTGCAGGAATTTTGGGGCATTTAAAGTTGGCTGATGGTGTGCATATCTCGTCGTTCAGCCTTGTAACCCGCTCTATCCTCAAGCCGGGTCACTACACCGGTGTCTTCCCCATCGACGACAATGCGTCCTGGGAAAAAAATGCCGCCACCCTCAAGCAATTGCACGGTCTTCGTGATCGCGTGCGAGCCTTGGAAAATCAAATTAAAGAATCGAATAAATCATGATGGATATTCACCAAATCCTTAAAAAACTTCCCCATCGCTATCCTTTCTTGTTGGTGGACAGGGTTCTGGAGATCGAGAAGGGAAAGTGGATCAAGGCCTTGAAAAATGTCACGATTAACGAGCAGTTTTTTAATGGGCATTTTCCGCACCGTCCAGTGATGCCTGGCGTACTGATGGTCGAAGCGTTGGCGCAGACCGCCGCTTTGCTGGCTTTCGAGACCTTGAACATCACGCTGGACGACAGCACTGTTTTTTACTTTGCTGGCATTGATGGCGTGCGCTTCAAACGCCCGGTCGAACCGGGGGACCAGTTGATCATGGAGGTCACGCTGGATCGCATGAAGGCGGGCATTTATAAATTCAAGGCCAAGGGTCATGTGGGTGAAGAGCTGGCGGTAGAAGCCGAACTCATGTGCACCATGCGCAAGATCGCTTGATCGACTTTTGATTGAGGGTTGCACCGTGAGCCTGATTCATTCGACCGCACTGGTCGATCCGCAAGCGCAGCTAGCCCCAGGTGTTAGCGTAGGCCCCTACACCGTGATTGGCCCCAATGTGAAAGTGGGCGAGGGCACCACGATTGGGGCCCATTGCGTGATCGAGGGCCACACCACCATTGGCCGTGACAACCGCATTTTCCAATTCAACTCCTTGGGTGCGATTCCCCAGGATATGAGCTATGCCGGTGAGCTGACCCGCTTGGAGATCGGTGACCGCAACACCATCCGCGAGTTTTGTACCTTCAACCTCGGCACGACCAAGGAAGAGGGCGTCACCCGCGTTGGCTCTGACAACTGGTTCATGGCCTATGTCCACATCGCGCACGATGTGGTGGTTGGCAACCACACGGTGTTCGCCAACAACGCCACATTAGCCGGGCATGTGCACGTCGGCGACTGGGCCGTCATTGGCGGACTCAGTGGCGTGCACCAGTTTGTGCACATCGGCGCTCACGCCATGATCGGCTTCCAAAGCCATGTGGCCCAAGACGTGCCACCTTTCATGACGGTGGAGGGTAACCCCTTGGCCATGCGCGCCGTCAACCTCACAGGCTTGCGACGCCGTGACTTCAGTGCTGAGCGCATCGCACTGATTCGGCAAATGCACAAGCTGCTGTACCGCGAGTCGTTGACGCTTGAGGCTGCGCAAGCCGCCATCGACGGCTTGCGCGCTTCCCAAACACCTAGCGACGTTGATGACGTCTCCACCATGCTGAGCTTCATCGCCACCGCCAAGCGTGGCTTGGTGCGTTGAAGCTCATCTGACGTGACGATGAATGCCCCCCCCCGGCTGAGCATGGTGGCCGGCGAGACCTCTGGGGACTTGCTGGCTGGCTTGCTGCTGGATGGCTTGCAAAAACGCTGGCCCTCGCTTCACGCAAGTGGCATTGGCGGGACACAGATGACGCGCAGAGGCTTTGACGCCTGGTGGCCCAGTGACAAGTTGGCCGTGCGCGGCTACGTGGAGGTGTTGCGCCATTACCGGGAAATTGTGGGCATCCGCAACCAGCTCAAAACCCGACTGTTGCAGAATCATCCTGATGTGTTCGTCGGCGTGGATGCGCCCGACTTCAATCTGGATCTAGAAGCCTCCCTCAAGCGTGACGGCATCAAGACCGTGCACTTTATTTGTCCCTCCATCTGGGCCTGGCGCGCCGAGCGGGTTGAGAAGATCCGCCGCAGCGTTGACCATGTGTTGTGCATCTTCCCCTTTGAGGTGGACTTGCTGGCGCAGCATGGCATTAGCGCCACCTATGTGGGTCATCCGCTGGCGCAAGTCATCCCCTTGCAAGCGGACAAAAGCGCGGCGCGGCTTGCACTGGATCTTAAAGATGACGACCAAGTGGTGGCCATCCTGCCCGGTAGCCGTGAATCCGAGGTGCGCTACCTAATTGACCGCTTCTTTTCGGCTGCAACCCTTATGCGGCGTGCACAAGCAGCTATTAAATTCATAGTACCCGCCATTCCAGCTTTGCGCCCGGCGATTGAAGCCGCAACCAGTCGCTACGCCTTGGGCGACAGTTTGCAAATTGTCACCGGCCAATCGCACACCGTGTTGGCCGCTTGCGATGTCACGCTGATTGCCAGCGGCACCGCCACTTTGGAGGCGGCGCTGTTCAAGTGCCCCATGGTGATTGCCTACAACATGAACTGGCTGTCCTACTGGATCATGCGGCGCAAGCAGTTGCAGCCCTGGGTCGGCTTGCCCAACATCCTGTGCGCTGATGCCGTTGTGCCCGAGCTGCTGCAAGACCAGGCAACGCCTGAGGCATTGGCCCAGGCCGTCATGGCCTGGTTGCATGCGCCCGAAAAAATCAGCGTCCTGCAACAGCGCTTTACCACGCTTCATCACCAACTTAAGCGGGATACCGCGCAACTGGCCACCGATGCCATCGAAAAAGTTCTTCAAGGCTGAGCAAGCCCCCCTGATGTGGGACGTCACCGGTCTGGTCGCCGGTGTGGATGAGGCCGGACGCGGGCCCTTGGCGGGTCCGGTAGTGGCGGCCGCTGTGATTCTGGACGACATGAATCCGATTGTGGGTTTGGCCGACTCCAAGAAGCTCACTCCGAGCAGACGAGAAAAACTCTTTGATGAAATCCGTGCAAAAGCGCTGTGCTGCTCGATAGCCGAGGCCAGCGTGGAGGAGATTGACCAGTTGAATATTTTGCAAGCCACGCTGCTGGCCATGCGGCGTGCCGTGATGGGGCTGCGTTTGAAGCCAGTCAAGGTGCTCGTTGATGGAAATCAACTGCCCAGGCTCGACGTTCTGGCTGAGGCCATTGTCAAAGGTGACGCGACCGTGCCCGCTATCTCGGCAGCCTCCATTTTGGCCAAGGTTCATCGTGACCGCTGGTGTGCGCAGTACCACGAGGCTTTCCCTGTGTATGGTTTTGACGCTCACAAAGGATATGGCACTGCGCAGCACCTGACCGCCTTGCGTGAACACGGGGCTTGTCCGCAACACCGCAAGACCTTCCGGCCGGTGACCGATGTTCTGGCCGCTTGGGGGGCGACATGATCTCCCCCGCCATCACCCACATCAGCTCGCGCGATAACGCTTTTGTCAAAGACTTGAAGCGTCTCGCGCAGGACAACACGGCCTACCGGAAACAGGGTCAAGTTTGGTTGGAGGGCGACCATCTGTGTCGCGCCGCGTTGACCCGAGGTTTGCAGCCAATTACAGCCGTTTTTTCAGAGTCATTTTGGCCTGAAGCCCAATCAATCTATGCACAAGCAGCTGCAAAAATCATAGTGCTTTCGGACGTCATCTTTGCTGACATCAGTGGTTTGGAGTCGCCCGCCCGAATGGGATTTTTGCTGGAATTACCCGCCTCGACGTCCCTGTTGCCTGAGGTCGCAACCGTGATCCTGGACCGCGTACAGGACGCGGGCAATGTCGGTTCGATTTTACGCAGTGCGGCTGCCTTTGGCTTCAAACAGGTGCTGGCGCTCAAAGGCACAGCGGCCTTGTGGAGCCCCAAAGTGCTGCGTGCTGGCATGGGCGCGCATTTTGGCCTGACGCTGATTGAAAGCCTGACACCAGAGATGCTGCAAACCCTGCAAGTCCCGCTGGTAGTGACCAGCTCACACCAAGGCCAGCTCTTGCACCAGCAAACGCTGCCCCACCCCTGCGCCTGGGTTTTGGGCCATGAAGGGCAGGGCGTGAGCGAGGCCTTGATGGCACACGCCGCACTCTCGGTGCGCATTGCCCAGCCGGGCGGCGAAGAGTCGCTCAACGTGGCCGCTGCCGCAGCGATTTGTCTGAACGCCAGTGCGGCGCAAGCGGCGATATAAGCCATTTACAAGCAACTTTCAAGCAGCGTCAACCGTCAATTCAAGCCCTCACCCGGCTATAATGGGCGGCTTTCCCGCAATCCCGTACGCTCAGCCGCCTCAAAAGCCACCATCCCACAAAAGCAGCCACCAGGAAACCCGTTTCCTGAGCGCGTTTGGGCGTACCCGCAACCATTCGGAGAACCCAGTGCTTTTGTCTTTAAAGGGAACCTTCCCGCCCGCCATCCTGGCGCTTGCAGACGGCACAGTCTTTCTCGGCAACTCGATCGGAGCCACCGGCTCGACCGCCGGTGAGGTGGTGTTCAACACCGCCATGACCGGCTACCAAGAAATCCTCACCGACCCCAGCTACTGCCAGCAGATCGTGACCCTCACGTACCCGCACATTGGTAACTACGGCGTCAACCCTGAGGACATCGAAGCCGACAAAGTCCATGCCGCAGGCCTGATCATCAAAGATCTGCCCCAACTGGCCAGCAATTTCCGACTCACCAAAACGCTGTCGCAGTACCTGGTGGACGAGAAAACTGTTGCCATTGCCAACATCGACACCCGCAAGCTCACCCGCTTGCTGCGTACCCAGGGCGCGCAAAATGGTGCCATCGTCGGCTTGGCCGCAGGCGAATCCGTCACTCAGGCACGCATCGACCAGGCCATCGCCCTGGCCCAAGGTGCGCCCAACATGAGCGGCCTGGACTTGGCCAAAGTGGTGAGTACCCCCAAGCCTTACGCCTGGACCGAATCCGAGTGGATGCTGTTCAAAGCCGACGGCAAGCCCGGCTTCGGCACGCAGATTGCGCCTAAGTTTCATGTGGTGGCCTACGACTTTGGCGTCAAGAAAAACATCTTGCGCATGTTGGCCGAGCGCGGCTGCCAAGTCACCGTGGTGCCAGCCCAAACCCCCGCAGCGGAAGTTCTCAAACTCAAACCTGATGGCCTGTTTTTGTCCAACGGCCCGGGCGACCCCCAGCCGTGCGACTACGCTATTGCCGCCGCGCGCGAGCTGCTCGAAACAGGCATCCCCACTTTCGGCATCTGCCTGGGCCACCAAATCATGGCCTTGGCCAGTGGGGCCAAGACCTTCAAGATGAAGTTCGGTCACCACGGTGCCAACCACCCCGTGAAAGACCTGGATACAGGCCGCGTCAGCATCACCAGCCAGAACCACGGCTTTGCGGTGGACGAGAAATCCCTGCCTGCCAACTTGCGCGCCACGCACGTCAGCCTGTTTGACGGCACGCTACAAGGCTTGATCCGCACCGACAAGCCCGCCTTCTGCTTCCAGGGTCACCCGGAAGCCTCGCCTGGCCCGAACGATATTGCTTACCTTTTTGACCGCTTCATCAAGCTGATGGAGGCGAAATAACATGCCCAAGCGCACAGACATTAAAAGCATCCTCATCATCGGCGCTGGCCCGATCATCATTGGTCAGGCCTGCGAGTTCGACTACTCTGGCGTGCAGGCCTGCAAGGCACTGCGCGAAGAGGGCTACAAGGTCATCCTGATCAACAGCAACCCCGCCACGATCATGACCGACCCGGCCACGGCCGACGTGACCTATATCGAGCCTATCACTTGGCAGACGGTCGAGAAAATCATTGCCAAAGAAAAACCCGATGCCATTTTGCCCACTATGGGTGGCCAGACTGCGCTCAATTGCGCGCTGGATCTGTGGCACAACGGTGTGTTGGAAAAGTACATGGGCGCGGCCACAGGCAAACCGGTCGAGCTGATCGGCGCAACGCCTGAGGCCATCGACAAGGCTGAAGATCGCTTGAAGTTCAAAGATGCGATGACCAAGATCGGTCTGGGCTCTGCGCGCTCAGGCATCGCGCACACGATGGACGAGGCCTGGACGGTGCAAAAAACCTTGGGTTTCCCTACCGTCATTCGCCCCAGCTTCACACTGGGTGGTACGGGTGGCGGCATTGCCTACAACCCGGAAGAGTTTGAGACGATTTGCAAGCGCGGTCTAGAGGCTTCTCCCACTAACGAACTCTTGATTGAAGAGTCATTGCTGGGCTGGAAAGAGTATGAGATGGAGGTGGTGCGCGACAGTGCAGACAACTGCATCATTGTGTGCTCTATCGAGAACTTGGATCCCATGGGGGTTCACACTGGGGACTCCATCACTGTGGCCCCGGCACAAACGCTGACCGACAAAGAGTACCAAATCATGCGCAACGCCAGCCTGGCTGTGCTGCGCGAGATTGGTGTGGACACGGGCGGCTCCAACGTGCAGTTCTCGATCAATCCCAAAGATGGCCGCATGGTCGTGATCGAGATGAACCCGCGCGTCTCTCGCTCTTCCGCGCTGGCCTCCAAGGCCACCGGCTTCCCCATCGCCAAGGTGGCAGCCAAGCTGGCCGTGGGCTACACGCTGGATGAGTTGCGCAACGACATCACGGGCGGCGCGACGCCCGCGTCGTTTGAGCCCAGCATTGACTACGTGGTGACCAAGATACCGCGTTTTGCCTTCGAGAAATTCCCCACCGCTGACAGCCGCCTGACTACGCAGATGAAGTCGGTGGGTGAAGTGATGGCCATGGGCCGCACCTTCCAAGAGTCGTTCCAAAAAGCCCTGCGCGGCCTGGAAGTCGGCGTGGACGGCATGAACGAGAAAACCAAAGACCGCGAAGTGATCGAAAAAGAACTGGGTGAGCCCGGCCCGGATCGCATCTGGTACGTGGGCGACGCGTTTGCCTTGGGCATGTCATTGGATGAAGTGCACGATCTCACCAAAATCGATAAATGGTTTTTGATCCAGATCGAAGAGATCGTGAAAATCGAACTGGAACTCGACCAGCTGTCAGACGCCAAAGGCGAGGGCGCATTGGCCTCTCTTGACGCTGACACTTTGCGCAGTCTGAAGAAAAAAGGCTTCTCTGATCGCCGCTTGGCCAAGTTGCTCAAGACCCCTGAAAAAACGGTGCGCGATGCCCGCCGCGCGCTCAATGTGCGCCCGGTATACAAGCGCGTGGACACCTGCGCCGCCGAGTTCGCCACCAACACCGCCTATATGTATTCGACCTATGAGGACGAGTGCGAGGCCGAGCCCACCAGCAACAAGAAGATCATGGTGCTGGGCGGTGGCCCGAACCGCATCGGTCAAGGCATCGAGTTTGACTACTGCTGCGTGCACGCCGCGCTCGCCATGCGCGAGGATGGTTACGAGACCATCATGGTCAACTGCAACCCCGAGACCGTCTCCACCGACTACGACACCTCCGACCGCCTGTATTTTGAGCCGTTGACACTGGAAGACGTGTTGGAGATTGTGGACAAGGAAAAGCCGCTGGGCGTGATCGTCCAGTATGGCGGCCA
>JANXSU010000191.1 GCA_025356545.1 Comamonadaceae bacterium | reverse complement strand
GCCCAGCAATTGGCCAAGCCAATGGTCATTCACACCCGCAGTTCATCGAGCGACACGCTGGCGATTTTGCGAGAAGAGGGTGAGGTGGGAAGTGGCAGCGCAGCAGGCGGCGTGTTCCATTGCTTTACCGAAACCGCAGAGGTGGCACGGGCCGCGTTAGACTTGGGCTTCTACATTTCTTTCTCTGGCATCTTGACCTTTAAAAACGCGCAGGACTTGCGGGATGTGGCCAGCTTTGTGCCGCTAGACCGCATGTTGATTGAGACCGACAGCCCTTATCTGGCCCCCGCGCCGCACCGTGGCAAAACCAATAATCCGTCGTATGTGCCGTTGGTGGCGTGGCAAATCGCCGAGTTAAGGCAATGCACGGTTGAAGCTGTGGCGCAGGCGACCAGCCACAACTTTGATGCCTTGTTCACCGGTGTTTTGAATTGAAGTGCGATTTAAAAGCAGCGGTTTGCCTAGCCCTTTTCATGGCTTGCTCTTGGGTGATGGCCGGTTCTTACGATGATTTCTTCATCGCCATCAAGAATGACAATGTGAGTGAGGTGGGCGAGCTGCTTAATCGCGGTTTTGATGTCAACACCCTGAACCCAGAGGCAGAACACGGCTTATTGCTGGCCATTCGCACGCCCGCGCCCAAGGTGACGGCGCTGCTTTTAACGCGAGAGAAAATTGACGTCAATGCACGAAACCGCAACGACGAATCGCCCCTTATGCTGGCCGCCATCAAGGGCCAGATGGCTCTGGCGCAACAGTTGATCGACAAGGGGGCAGACGTCAATAAGCCGGGCTGGGCACCGCTGCATTACGCATCAACCTCTGGTCATATCGATTTGATGAATTTGCTGCTAGAGCACCATGCCTACATTGACGCAGCCTCACCCAACGAGAGCACGCCCTTGATGATGGCGGCGATGTACGGCAACGCTTCCGCGGTTAAGTTGCTGCTGGAGGCGGGCGCTGACCCCATGCTGCGCAATGCCCAGGGTATGGCAGCGTTGGACTTTGCAGAAAAAGCCAGTCGCTCAGAGTCTGTCCGGGTCATCGCCGCTTTCATGCGTGCAAACCAAGCAAGAGTAGCCGCACCTCAAGCAAGCCCGCTCACTGTGAACCCTGTCAAAGTGCTTGAACATCATGAGGCGATAGCCCCTGCGACTGAGCATCAAACGATTGAACCTGTCACGGTCGAGTCTGTGGCAATCAAACCTGTCGCCATTGAGCCTAAAGTGGTCCCAGTCAAAACGACCGTCATCCTCGATCTCAACGCGCCTTAGCGCAGGCTCAAAGCAAAAGGCAAGCTGACCATGCCCAAGAGCGTAGAGACGGTCACCAGGCTGGCCACATAAGCACCGTCGTAGCCCATGCGTGTGGCCAGGACATAGGCGCTGGAAGCGGTGGGCAGGGCAGAAAACGCCAGCAAGATGGTGGCCTGAACCGGTGACAGGCCAAACGCATAGGACAGCCCTAGCGCGATCAGGGGCGTTAGCAAGTGCCGAATCGTCAAAATGCACACTGCCAGCAGTTTGGCTTTAAACAGAGACCCCAATTGCAGGCCTGCACCAGCAGCCATCAATCCCAGAGGCAGGGAGGCAGCGGCAATGGTTTTGACGGTGGGTTCAGCCCACACGGGCAGAGTAAAGCCCAGTACATTGGCCAGCAGCCCTGAACTGGTGGCAATAATGAGGGGGTTGCGCATGAGTTCGCGGCCAAAGTGCCGTTTGGCATGCCGGGCCATGGGCCAGACTGCGCCGATGTTGTACATGGGCACGCAAAAACCGATCAGCATGGCGATGTACAAACCGCCTTCAGCCCCTGAAAGCCGAGTGGCCAGGGCCAGACCTACGAAGGAGTTGAAACGAAAGGCTACTTGCGTGCTCCCCGCATGCAATTGAGCGTCGATGTGCCGACCGATCCAGGGCAGCCAGGGCAGGGCGTACGATAGCGCGATACCGCTCAACCCCATGCAAAGACCCGCAGCAATCAGTCCAGATGCGGCGTTGAAGTCCAGCGGGCTTTTGATGATGCTATGAAACAACAGCACGGGAAACAAGAAGTAATAAACCAATGACTCCACCGGTTCCCAAATGTTGCGCTTGAGCGCTGTGAAACGGCAGACCAGATAACCGCACAAAATAAGGGAGAAATCAGGGAGCAGGAGTTGGATGTAGTTCACGAAGGCGAAAATAAAAGTGAATTTCAGGGCAATGTCGTCCAAGACTATATGCTTAACGTTGTTAAACCATGAAAAAACTCTTCACCCTTGTGTCGTGCTTCTTTGCCCTGACCGTGTTAGCCGTGAAGGCTGACGCGGCCACCATGGAAGGTTTGCAATTCGAAGATCAAGCCCGCTTGGCTAATCGTGATCTCAAGCTCAACGGCTTGGGGATTCGCTCTATCTTTATTTTCAAAGCCTATGTGGCTGGCTTGTATGTGAGTGAAAAAGTGGGTACCACGCAAGACATGCAGCGTTACTCCGGACCCATCAGGTTACAGCTGCGCATGTTGATGGAGATCGGTGCGAGCGACATCAAAAAAGCCCTGGTCGATGGCATGCGCAAGAATGTGAACGAGACCCAGTGGTTGGCCATGCAGGACCGGGTCGCGGACTTTACGCGGACGATTGAATCCATCGGTGTGGTTCGCCCAGGTGACACCATTAGCCTTGATTTTGTGCCCGAGCGGGGCCTGTTGCTGGCCGTGAATGGGGTTGACAAAGGGGGCGCCATTCGCGGCCTTGATTTTTACAGCGCGATGCTGGCCGTCTTTGTTGGCGACGATCCGGTGGATACCCGACTCAAGCGAGGGTTGCTGGGTCAGCTTACGTCATAAAATTCGGACAGTTAACTTCAAATAGGACACTTCATTATGCAGCGCCGCGTCTTTTTTGTACTGAGCATATTGGCTACTGCCACAGCCACTTTGGCTCAAACCTATCCCAACAAGGTAATCAAGTTACAGGTGCCTTTTGCACCCGGTGGCACGACGGATATCATTGCCCGGGTTATCGCTGACCCGCTGTCCAAAGCTTTGGGTCAACCCGTGGTTGTGGAAAACAAGGCGGGTGGTGGGGGCGTAATTGGGGCCAATGAAACGGCAAAGGCCATTCCTGACGGCTATTCGCTGGGCATTGCTACGGTGTCCACAACAGCTGCCAACCCTGCGATCAATCCCAAAATTCCCTACAACCCGCTGACCGATTTCACACCCATCATCAATATCGCGGCCACGCCCAACGTCATTGCCGTGAATCCTAATTTTCCGGCAAAAGACTACAAGGCGTTTGTTGCCGAGTTGAAAAGGTTTCCGGGAAAACATTCTTTTTCCTCGTCGGGCACGGGTGGAATTGGGCACTTGCAGATGGAGCTCTACAAGAGCATGAGTGGCACGTTTGTCACGCACATACCCTACCGGGGTGCGGGCCCTGCCTTGAACGACACCGTGGCAGGCCAGGTGCCTATTATTTTCGACAACCTGCCGTCAGCCCTGCCATTTATTCAGTCGGGTCGGCTTGTGGCTATTGCCGTTGCCGCACCCCAGCGTTTGGCGCAATTGCCCAACGTTCCAACCTTCAAAGAGGTGGGGTTGGAGCCGGTCAATCGCATGGCCTATTACGGCATCTACGGCCCCAAAGGCTTACCTAAAGAGGTGGTGGACAAGGTCAATGCAGCTGTGCGCAAAGCGCTGGAAGACCCGGCAGTGAGGCGGCGCATTGAAGACACGGGTTCGCTGGTCATCGCCAACACGCCTGAGCAGTTTGCCGAACAAATCAAGGCTGAATTCGCCGTGTACAAAAAAGTGGTGGATACCGCCAAGCTCAAGTTGGATTGATGGACGCCGCAGTGGGTGTTGATGCCTTTGTCGATGCCTCCATTGATGCCTTCATAGACGCCTTGTGGCTGGAAGAGGGGCTTTCGAAAAATACGCTCGCGGCTTATCGTCGTGATTTGACTTTGTATGCCCGCTGGCTAGCTGAGCGTGGCCCCGCGCTACTGGCCACTAGGGAGTTAGACCTTAGCGCATATTTCTCGGCTCGACACGAGAAGACTCGGGCCACGACGGCCAATCGGCGCCTCACGGTGTTTAAACGCTTCTTTCGCTGGGCTCTGCGCGAGCATCTGATCCAGGCCGATCCCACCCTCAAGCTGCAAGCCGCTAAGCAGGCCTTGCGCGTGCCCAAGACTCTGACAGAGACCCAAGTGGAAGCCCTGCTGGCCGCCCCCGGTGATGACTCGGCGATGGTGGTGCGAGACCGCACCATGCTGGAGCTGATGTACGCCAGCGGCCTGCGGGTGAGCGAACTGGTGACGCTCAAGACCTTTCATGTCAGTCTGATGGACAACGTGCTGCGTGTCATGGGCAAGGGTAATAAAGAGCGCTTGCTGCCCTTTGGTGAGGTCGCGGCGAGTTGGCTGCGGCGCTACTTGAGTCACGCGCGTGCTGATCTGCTGAACGGTAAACAGACAGATGATTTATTTGTGACCCATCGCGGTCAAAATGCGGGCACGGCCATGTCGCGTGTGATGTTCTGGATGATCGTCAAAAAATACGCGCTCGCAGCGGGTATCACCTCACCCCTGTCACCCCATACCTTGCGCCACGCCTTTGCCACGCACTTGCTCAACCATGGTGCCGATTTGCGTGCTGTGCAGATGCTGCTGGGGCATGCCGATATTTCTACCACCACCATCTACACCCATGTGGCGCGAGAGCGACTCAAGAGCTTGCACGCCCAACATCACCCGCGTGGGTAAATGGCCCGTCAAGCGTTGAAGAAGGGCTTTGCCGATAACAAAGGATTTTCTTGGGCGTTACATGATCGTATGACCCTTAGGCAGCAGCGATAATTGAGTATGCCTATGGATCCCCCGAATTTGCGTCAACAGTGCCAGGCTTTGCTACAGCTTTGTGACTCCGTGTGCAAGGCGCAAGGGGTTGACACCCTGGATGTGAGTGGCCCATTAGGGGTCGAACAGGCGTTGTCTGAAGTTCCCGGCATTCCAGGCCGTCTCAATCGGCCCGAGCTGATGCCCCATACGCACATCAAGCTGGGGGCGTTGACCACTCGCCACGGCCATGCAGCTCTCGTGCATTCCATCGTCCACATTGAAAAAAATGCGATTGATCTGGCGCTCGATATCTGCTGGCGTTTTGCAGGCATGCCCGAAGCGTTTTACCGGGACTGGCTGCGAGTGGCGCGCGAAGAGGCCTACCATTTCACCTTGTTGCGTGAGCATTTATTAAGCTTGGGTTTTGACTACGGCGACTTCCCCGCGCACAACGGCCTGTGGGAGATGGCCGAGCGCACCCGGCATGACCTGCTGGCCCGTGTGGCCCTGGTGCCGCGCACGTTGGAGGCGCGGGGTCTTGACGCCTCACCCGCCGTCAAAACCAAGCTGGTGTCTATTGGTGACCATCGGGGCGGGGAGATTTTGGACATCATCCTGCGCGACGAGATCGGCCATGTGGCCGTGGGCAACCACTGGTACGGCTGGCTGTGTGAGCAGCGCGGCCTGGAGCCGATCAGCACCTTTGAGTCGTTGAGACTCACCTACAAAGCGCCCAAACTCAAAGGCCCGTTCAATCTGGCGGCGCGGCGGGCGGCAGGGTTCAAGGAAGAAGAGCTGGCCGCTTTGCTGTGCGCTTGAGCATCGAATCTGCACGCGATAGCTTCCCCACTTCGTTGGCTCTTTAAAATCACACCTCAATCTGAAACGGAAGAACCTATGGCAATTTATGAACTCGATGGCATCGCCCCCACACTGGGCAGCGGTGCTTGGGTGGCTGACAGTGCACAGGTCATCGGCCAAGTCACGCTGGAGGAAAATGTCAGCGTCTGGTTTGGCACGGTGATTCGCGGTGACTCTGAGTGCATTCACATCGGGCGCGGCTCCAACATTCAAGACGCCAGTGTCTTGCATGCTGACCCGGGCGTGCCTTTGACCTTGGGTGAGAACGTCTCGGTCGGGCACCAAGTCATGCTGCATGGCTGCACGGTGGGCGACGGTACGCTGATCGGCATCGGTGCCATCGTGCTCAACAACGCCAAGATCGGGAAGAACTGTCTTGTGGGTGCTGGCTCACTGGTGACCGAGGGTAAAGAGTTCCCCGATGGCTCCATGATTCTGGGCAGCCCGGCCACCGTGAAGCGCCAGCTAACGCCGGAGCAAATAGCCGGCTTGCAGCGCATCGCCAAGCACTATGTAGACAATGCGGCCTGCTTTCGCCAAGGGCTCAAGAAAATTGCCTGAGAAGAAATACCCAGTGTCTGAACTCCATACCTTTTTATTCGAAGGCCTGCCTGTGCGCGGCGTGATCGTGCGCCTGACCGATGCGTGGACTGAAATTTTGAAACGACGCGCCGCCAGCAGTACCGGGGCCTACCCCGAGCCGGTGCAAAACCTGCTTGGCGAAATGGTGGCTGCCGGGGCTTTGATGCAATCGAACATCAAGTTCAATGGCGCTCTGATTTTGCAAATTTTTGGCGACGGCCCACTCAAACTCTCCGTTGTGGAGGTGAAGTCCGATTTAAGTCTGCGCGCCACAGCCACCGTGCGTGGCGACGTGGCTGTAGATGCCGCGTTGCCCGCGATGGTCAACGCGCAAGGTCTGGGTCGCTGTGCCATCACCTTAGACCCCCACAACCCCATGCCAGGGCAGCAGCCCTATCAAGGCGTGGTGCCGCTGAGCAATATCGATGAGCAACCCCTAGATTGCTTGAGTGATGTGCTGCAAAACTACATGCGTTTGAGTGAGCAGCTAGAGACAACACTGGTGCTCGCCGCCAATGACCAAGTCGCCGCAGGCCTGTTGATTCAACGACTGCCACTCGAAGGTAAAGGCAATCTGGCCGAGCAGGGCGTGCACAGCGCTGACGAGCTGAATGAACACTACAACCGCATCGCTGTGCTAGCGTCGAGCCTTAAACGCGAAGAGCTGCTGACCTTGAATGTCGAGACCATTTTGCACCGTCTGTTTTGGGAAGAAAAACTCCAACGCTTCGTGCCTTTGACGGGTGATGCCGCTCCATGTTTTGCTTGCACCTGTAGCCGTGAGCGCGTGAGCCGGATGATTCAAAAATTAGGCGAACCCGAAGCCAGAGACATCATTGCCGAGATGGGGGCAATTTCGGTGGACTGCGAATTTTGCGGTGCGCAATACCGCTTTGATGCGATTGATGCGGTGCAAATTTTCCAAGCACCGGGGGAGAA
>JANXSU010000091.1 GCA_025356545.1 Comamonadaceae bacterium | reverse complement strand
AATCGCAAGTCATCCACCCAACTTCACTCATTCATGCCATCGCAGGCGCGGGTCTGGCAAAGGCCAGAAATTGATCCAGGGGCAGCGGTTTGCTGTAGAAGTAACCCTGGTATTCGGGGCAACCGGCTTGATTCAGAAAATTTCTTTGCGCCTCGTTTTCAACCCCTTCGGCGATCACACGCAAGCCCATGTTTTTGGACAGGCTGATGATGGTGTTGACGATGGATGCATCGTTGGCGCTGGTCAGCATGTCGTTCACAAATGAGCGGTCAATTTTCAATTGCTCCAAGGGCATGCGTTTGAGGTAAGTTAAAGACGAGTAGCCGGTACCGAAGTCATCCAGCGACAGGCCAATGCCTTGCGCTTTGAGTAAGTGCATTTTGGCAATGATTTCTTCCACGTTCGCAACTAGCAGGCTTTCTGTGAGTTCCAGTTTGAGTCGGTGGGGGCTGGCACCGGTGAGCGTCAGCACCGAGACCACCTGGTCAAAAAAGTCACGCTGTAAAAACTGCAGTGCGCTGACGTTGACGGAGAGGGTCAAGTGGGCCAGTTCTGGCTCGCGCGACCAAGCTGCGAGTTGCGTGCAAGCTTGCTCCAAGACCCACTCACCAATGGGCAAAATGAGCCGGGTGGCCTCTGCAACGGGGATGAAGTCCACTGGCGCGATGAAGCCGCGTTGCGGATGCTGCCATCGAAGCAAAACTTCGCAGCCCTTGATGCCACCGTTTTCGTCCGTCTGGGCCTGGTAGTGCAGAAGAAACTGTTTGCCCAGCAACGCCAAACGCAGGTCGGCCTCCATTTGTACACGCTCCATGACGGCGTTTTCCAGTGAGGGGTCAAAAAATAGCAGATTGTTGCGCCCGCCCTCTTTGGTTTTGTACATGGCCAACTCAGCTTGCTTGAGCAGATTATCAAGATCAGCTTGGTGCCCCTGAAACATAGTCGCACCGATGCTGGGTGTGCTTCGGTGCGCGAGTTCATTGATTACATACGGTTGATTCAGACAGGCAAGAATATTCAGGCCAATTTCTTTGGCTTGCGCGTTGGCTTCATTTTTATCTTTGCTAAGGTGGGTCAGTACTACAACGAATTCATCCCCCCCGATTCTGGCCACAGTGTCACTTTGGCGAACACAGGGTGTGAGTCGTCGTGCCACTTGCTTGAGCAGTCGGTCGCCCATCTCATGCCCTAGCGTATCGTTGAGCATTTTGAAATGATCAAGATCGATGAGTAACAGTGCGCCAAAACTGTGATCTTGGGTGCTGGCCTGCATGGCTTGTTCGATTCGTTCGCGCACCAATGTTCGATTGGGTAGCCCGGTGAGTGTGTCGAAATAGGCCAAATTTGTAATTCTATTTTCAGCTAGTCTTTTTTCTGTGATGTCGCGCCCTAATCCCAATACGCCAATGAGTTGAGAGGCATCGTGAACCGGCGTCATGCTGATTTCAAGCAAATACCTTTTCCCATCGCTGCCGCACTGAAGCCATTCTTCACGAACATGCGCATGTTTGTTGTCGGAGGTGTAGTGCTTGAGTACATTCAAAAATTCTGTGTTGTCACGGGTCTGAATGACTTCATCAGTTTTCCCCACGATGTCCGCTTCAAGTTCCCCGACAAAACGCTCGAACATAGGATTGCAGGTGAGGTATACGCCGTTTATATCTTTAAACCAAATCAACTCTTTCAAAGATTTGAAGATAGCTTGCAGATGCGCCTTTTGAGACGACACTTGCTGATAAAGGGCGAACATTTCTTCAGATGAATTCATGTTGAATCGCTCCAATGGGTAGCGTTCTTCCTCGTGGTGGTTAGTGGGGCTACAAACAACTTTAGCCCCGTGCTGACAGCATATTTCAACGTCGATTTCGCATTACGCTTATCAGCGGGGGAATTGCCGCCCATTTCGTCCCATCGTTTGTCGGCGCAATCGATATCTCAGTAGGACAGGCCTGTCTTGGGAATTTTGACCTCTGTCTGCATAGTCCAACGAGATAGCGCTTGCCTCAGTGTGGCTGCATTGAATGGTTTGGAGATGTAATCGTTCATGCCCGCATGAAGGCATTTTTCAAGTTCACTCGATGCCACATTGGCCGTCATCGCGATGATGGGCAGGTGGTAGTCCAGAGCCCTGATTTTTGCGGTGGCATCATAACCATCGAGAACGGGCATGCGGCAGTCCATCAAGATCACGTCAAAGCCGCCAGCTAGCACGGCGATGACAGCCGCTTGGCCGTTATCAACCACTGTGACGTTCGAGTATCCGATTTGTTGAAGCAGCGCCTGTGCGACGATTTGATTGATGGGGTTGTCTTCAGCCATCAAAATTTTGCTCGTGTTCTCTAAAGCTTGAGTTTGAAGGTTCGAGGCTGGTGCTCTGAGTTCAGGCACGGGAGAAACCGTTGTTGCAAGCAAGTTGGGGGCGCCCGCTGGCTGATCGATCAGGGTGAATTGCAGTTCGCAACTAAAGACACTGCCTTGCCCCGGCGTGCTGCTCAGCATGACCTTGCCGCCCAGATGTTCACATAATTGTTTGACGATGGCCAAGCCCAAACCGCTGCCACCGAATTCGCGCGTCGTGGAGCTGTCGGCTTGCGTGAAACGGGTGAATAGTTTTTTTTGTACCTCAGGCGTGATGCCGACGCCGGTGTCGTGCACGGAAAAACATAGTGTCACGGTTTGCTCGGATGCTTCGGTTTTGCTGAGGTTCCGTCGCTCAATGCTCAGACCAAATTCACCTTGACGAGTGAACTTGAGCGCATTAGAAAATAGATTGTTAAGGATTTGCCGCAAACGACCGGGGTCGCCAATCAGGTGGCTGGGGATGTCGAGCGATTGTTGGGTGATAAATCTAAGACCTTTATCGTGTGCGCGCAGCCGGAACAGCTTGCACAGCTCGGTGAGCAAGTCATCCAAGCTGAAGGGGGTGTGTTCGATGTCGAGCTGTCCAGCTTCGATTTTCCCGATATCGAGCAAATCATTGATCAGGCTCAGCAGAGATTTGGCGCTGGAATCTGCCAGCTCGGCATACTGTCGCTGCTGGGGGGGGGAGACGTTCGGCCAGCATCAATTCCATCATGCCCAGTACGCCGTTGAGTGGGGTTCGCATCTCGTGGCTCATGGTGGACAGGAATTTACTTTTTTCCTGGTTGGCAGCCTCTGCAGTTTCCATGGCTTGTTTTTGTTTGAGTTCGACTTCGCGGAGTGCTTCTTCGACTTCCTTGCGGTGGGTAATGTCCACCCAAAAACCAAGTGACCGCGTTGGCTCTCCTAGTTCAATAATCAAACGACCGACGGCTGCAATCCATCGCACAGTGCGGTTGCAGTGCACGATGCGTTGCTCAACATAAATGTGCCCATCGCTCGCTGGGTCGCAAGCCTGCTGGAACGCTGCGATGCCTATTTCAGCATCGCTAGGGTGTATGTGAGACATGACTTGTGCATGTCCAATCACCGCCTCTCTAGGGTAGCCCAACATTTGTTTGAGCCGATCAGAAACGTGAAAACTTCCGCTTCGTAGGTTCAAGTCGTACATGCCAAAGCGCGCGGCGTCGGCCGCCAAGCGTATGCGTTCTTCGCTGGCGCTCAAGGCCTCTTCGACGCGTGCACGCTCTAGCCGTGGAAAGATACGAGCCGCTAGCTCACTCAGCAAGGCGATATCTTCTTCAGGCCAGACATAGGGCTCACTCCGGCTGGCGGCAAATACAAACTTTAAACGCCCGTTTGCCAAATAAGGGGCATTCAAAAGGGCGCGAATCCTTCGCTGACTGAGGCGATCCAACTCCACGGGTGAGCGGGGATCCAGCAGCGCATCGCAGCTGACCAGCGTTTTACCCTCCGTCAATTCCAGTCGTTCCGCTTCAGTTCGGAATTCCGCGAGTGGAATAACCTGGGCCGTAGAAAAAGAATTTGTTGCGAGTGAATTTTGAAGCCAGACCACTTGCTCGGCTTCGTAGTCGATCTCAAACAGCATGCAGCTATTGAGTTGCAAATGCTGCGTAATGCGCTTGATCACCATGTCCACGATATCAGCACTGTTGTGCAGCATGGACAACAACTTTTGTAACTCTGCCAAAAAAGCAAGGTTGTGTTCCCGGCGTTTGATTTTGGTGATGTCCCAATTGGTGCCTACCAAGCGAAGTGTTTGGCCCGATTGATCCCGCACCAAGCGGGCGTGCGCCTTGATGGTGTGCACCTCGCCGTTGGGCCAGGTGATGCGAAATTCTGGGGTGTAGGGCTGATTGTTAAGTAAAGACTCCTGCAGGGCCGCCTCTGGAATGCCCTTGTCTTGCGGGTGTATGCAAAAATCCCATGCGTCAATCGCGTTGGGAAACGCCTCACGGGTTGTGCCATACAGGGCATACATGGTGTCGTCCCAGATCAGGGTCTTATGCTGCGGACTTTTCTCCCAAATACCGACTTGCGCAGTACCTACTGCTATCTTCATTCGCTCTTCACTCATTCGCAAAGCAATGTCTGCTTCGTGGCTGTTGAGTTCGTTTTCTGCGATGCAGGCCAAGTCTTCTAACAGCAGCAACTGTGTCGGCGTCAATAGGCGCGGCTTCCGGTCAATAACGCACAAAGTGCCCACTCTATGGCCTTGCATTGATTTCAGTGGACGCCCAGCGTAAAAGCGGATGAGCGGCCCATCCGTGACCAATGGATTGTCTGAAAAACGTGAGTCGGCATGGGCATCAGGAACGACAAAAAGGGAGTCGTCCAGGATGGCATGGCCGCAAAATGAAATGTCACGTGGAATTTGCGTGGCCTTGGAGCCGTAGGCAGACTTGAACCACCGTCGGTCGCTGTCAACCAGGGAAATCAGCACGATCGGCATCTCTAGCAGCGCGGCAGCCAGGCGGGTGATGCGGTCAAAGCGCTCTTCGGGTGGCGTGTCGAGGATGTCCAGGCTACGCAAAGCAGCGAGCCGCTGGGCTTCATCTGGGGGGCGGCGGGGCGCTTGCATGGTGCGGGACTTCGGTGGGTAGCCTTGGTGTGGATGACGATGTCAGCCAAGATAGTACGCCTGCACCGGGTGAAAATCTATAATCGTGAGTCAAATTCCACATAAAACCATGTCCACTTCCACCATTTCCGTTGCCGATATCCGCAAGACTTTTCTGGACTTCTTCGCCTCCAAAGGTCACACCGTGGTGGCATCCAGCCCACTCGTGCCTGGCAATGACCCCACGCTCATGTTCACCAACTCGGGCATGGTGCAGTTCAAGGATGTTTTTCTCGGCACTGACAAGCGCTCTTACGTGCGCGCGGCCTCGGTTCAGGCTTGCTTGCGTGCCGGGGGCAAGCACAATGATTTGGAAAACGTGGGTTACACCGCGCGTCATCACACCTTCTTCGAGATGCTGGGCAACTGGAGCTTTGGCGACTACTTCAAGCGCGACTCCCTCAAATGGGGCTGGGAGCTGCTGACCCAGGTGTACCAACTGCCCGCAGAGCGCTTGCTGGTCACGGTGTATATCGACGACCAAGAGGCCTATGACATTTGGCACAAAGAGATCGGTTTGCCCGCTGACCGCATCGTGCGCATTGGGGACAACAAGGGCAAAAAATACGCCTCAGACAACTTCTGGATGATGGCCGACACCGGCCCCTGCGGCCCCTGCTCCGAAATTTTCTACGACCACGGCGATCACATCCCTGGCGGCCCCCCGGGCAGCCCCGGTGAAGACGGCGACCGCTTCATCGAAATCTGGAACCACGTGTTCATGCAGTTCGACATGCAGGCCGATGGCAGCTTGAACAAACTGCCCGCGCCCTGTGTCGATACCGGCATGGGCCTGGAGCGCCTGGCGGCCATCCTGCAACATGTGCACAGCAATTACGAGATCGACATTTTTGCTGCCCTCATCAAGGCCGCCTCGCGCGAGACCGGCTGTACCGATCTGGACAACAAGAGCTTGCGCGTGATTGCCGATCACATCCGCGCCACCGCGTTTCTGGTGAGTGACGGTGTCATCCCCTCCAACGAAGGGCGCGGCTATGTGCAGCGCCGCATCATCCGCCGCGCGATTCGCCACGGCTACAAGCTGGGCAAGAAGACGCCGTTCTTCCACAAGCTGGTGGCGGATTTGGTAGCGCAAATGGGTGAGGCTTATCCCAGCTTGGCTGCGCAAGAGAAGCGCATCACCGAGGTGCTACGGGTGGAGGAGGAGCGCTTTTTTGAGACGCTGGCCACGGGTATGGAAATTTTGGACAGCGCGCTCGGCTATGACGCGGCCACAGGCCAATCCAAAATCACCGTGCTGCCGGGCGAAGTGGCCTTCAAGCTGCACGACACTTACGGCTTCCCGCTCGACCTGTCGGCTGACGTGTGCCGTGAACGCGGCCTCTCGGTGGACGAAGCAGGTTTTGCGGTGGCCATGGACAAGCAAAAAGCCCAGGCCCGCGCCGCCGGCAAATTCAAGATGGACAAGGCGCTGGACTACTCTGGCGCGTCCAACGCCTTCGTGGGCTACGAACAGCTCGCCCAAAACGCGAAAGTGCTGGCCCTCTACGCCGACGGCGTGAGCGTGAACACGCTCAACGCAGGTCAAAACGGCGTGGTCGTGCTCGATGCCACCCCCTTCTACGCCGAGAGCGGCGGCCAGGTGGGTGACTCTGGAGAAATTTCCGTTCGCCCTGAGTCCACCGCCGTTCGGACTGAGTCTGTCGAAGCCTCCGCGACCCCTTCGACAAGCTCAGGGCGAACGGTGGTGTTTGAAGTTCTGGACACCCAAAAAATCAAAGCCGACGTCTTCGGCCACCACGGCATCTTGCGCGCAGGCACGCTCAAAGTGGGCGACAGCGTTACCGCGCAGGTCAACACCGCCACGCGCGCGGCCACCATGCGCAACCACAGCGTGACGCACTTGATGCACAAGGCCTTGCACGAGGTGTTGGGTGAGCATGTGCAGCAAAAGGGCTCGCTGGTTAACGCAGAGCGCACGCGCTTCGACTTCGCGCACAACGGCCCCGTGACCGATGCCGAAATCCGCCAGATCGAGGCCCAGGTGAACGCTGAAATCCTGGCCAACGCGCTCGCGCAAGCGCAGGTGATGGACATCGAATCAGCCCAGAAAACCGGCGCAATGATGCTCTTTGGTGAGAAGTACGGGGAGACCGTGCGCGTGCTCACCATCGGCTCCAGCAAAGAGCTGTGCGGCGGCACGCACGTGAAGGCCACGGGTGACATTGGTCTGTTCAAGGTAGTGACCGAGAGCGGCGTGGCCGCTGGCGTGCGCCGCATCGAAGCCGTGACTGGCATCAACGCGCTGGCCTATCTGCAACAACTGGAGAACACGGTCGGCACGCTCGCGTCCACCCTCAAGGCCCCGAGCGAACAGGTGCAGACCCGCGTGGAGCAGGTGCTCGATACGGTCAAGTCGTTAGAAAAAGAAATCGCCTCCTTGAAGGGCAAGCTAGCCTCCAGCCAAGGCGATGAGCTGATGAACCAAGCGGTGGACATCAAAGGTAAAGAT
Organism: Comamonadaceae bacterium; assembly: GCA_025356545.1. Classification (GTDB taxonomy): domain Bacteria; phylum Pseudomonadota; class Gammaproteobacteria; order Burkholderiales; family Burkholderiaceae_C; genus CANCDA01. Next base: position 3,218 of record JANXSU010000091.1, on the reverse strand, counting down.
GGCGTCGTGTTACGGGTACTCGCCGCCAAGCTCGAAGGTGCGGACGCCAAAACCCTGCGCGACACCATGGACAAGCTCAAAGACAAGCTTAAGACTGCTGTCATCGTGCTGGCCGCCGTCGATGGCGACAAGGTGCAACTCGCCGCAGGCGTGACCGTTGACAGCATCGGCAAAGTCAAGGCCGGTGAACTCGTCAACTTCGTCGCGCAACAAGTGGGCGGCAAGGGCGGCGGCAAGCCCGACATGGCCATGGCCGGTGGCACAGACCCCACCAAGCTGCCGCAAGCCTTGGCCAGTGTTGAGAAGTGGGTGACGGAGAAGTTGGGTTGAGGTGAGCATTTCTCGTTCGTCCTGAGCTTGGCCTGTCGTGAGCTTGTCGAACGATCGAAGGGCTCGCGAGGGCTTCGACAGGCTCAGCCCGAACGGAGATGATCTCGGTCAAACGAGGGGGAGTTCCCCCCGAGCGCCAGCCACCTTCGCTGCCCTGGCGCTTGGGGTGAGTGGCGTAGCGGCATCAAGGAGGAGTAGGCGGCCCTAGGCCGCCACGGGGGACAGCCGCGGAGCCACTTACCCCAAGCGCCAGGGCGTACCAAACCTAAAAGTGTAAAACCTCTAGAACCCTCACACGCCCAGCACCGGGGCAAACAAACCCCAAGGCATGCAAACCCCAACCGTCACCACCCCGCCAGCGGCCTCTCCACCCAGCGCTCAAACGCCTGCGCCAGCGCCAAGCTGGTGGCCCAGCAGGCCAGCATGACCCAGGCGGCGGCCACGGGGCCGCTCAGGCCCAGTTTGACGAACAGGGCATTGCCCAACATCAGTACGGGGAAGTGCACCAAAAACAAGGCGTAGGACGATTGGCCGAGCTGGTGAAGCAGACGGGGCAGCACAGGCGGCAAGATCTGAGATTTGAGGTGAAGCACGTGTCGCCAGTCGGGGGATGAGCGCCCCCACCGCCACAATCCAAGCAGCAAAGCCACGGCCAGTGCTAAAGCAATGCGCTCGCGAAACTCCAGCGTCAGCGCCACCCCCCCTGTGACCATGAGCAAGCCCAAATGCAGTGCAGGTCGGCGCGAACCCCCAGCCCAAAACGCTGCAGCGCCCATGCCGTAAGCGCCAAAGAAATAAATGGCCCAGTTGTCCCAGGCCGGGTCGCGGTTGAAGAAGAACAGCGAGGCCAACATCAGGCTCAAGACCAGACCCAAGACCATGGTTTGAGCCAGGCCGGGGCCGATGGATTGATCGGCGTTGGGGGTGCGGTGCCGACGCTGACCCAGCCACATCAGCAGTGTCATCAACACAAACAGCTGAAAGTCAATCGCCACGTACCACACGCCTGCGGACAGGGCGTCGTGGTTCAGCAGGCCTTGAAGCAAAAAAACATGGGCCACGCTCTGCGCCCAAGTCGGGGCGGCGGGGACGAAGGCCTCATCCATCCAGTGCCGTGCCAGGGCCGCACTGGCCACGGCTAGCACCAGCGCCGCCAGGCAGGGCAAGACCAGCCGTCGGTAACGTTTGAGCACCGCGTGCAAAGGGGAATGAGCGCGTTTCAGTGGGGGTTTTAAAGTGTGCTTGAGCGGATTACCCGGCGTCAGGCTGGCCGCAGCCAGATAGCCCCCCACCACGAGAAACACCTGCACTGCCATGCGGGCATAGTCGTACAGCCAGCCCATCAGCACGGGCGCGGTTTGGCTCAAGGTGTCGGCCAGTGGGCCGTAGGCGCTGAGGTGGTGAAGCACGATGAGCTGAGAGGCGATGACTTTGAGCGCATCAATCGGAAGTTGGCGCGCCTTGGCGGTCATGGCCGGTCGGGCATTGTCATGCCCAGTTAGGCTTTGGGTAGAACCAAATCAGCAGTCTCGGGGCGCACCCAGCGGGCAAACTCACGCGTGGTGTCGATGCAGCCGCCCGCATCGGTGTACACGCCGCGCGGCTCGCGGTAGCGTGCCATCACGGTCATGATGCGGGTGACTTTTGCCGGGTCGTTCATCGTGGTTTTGACCAAAGCGTCCACCTTGTCTTCGTCAATGCGTTCATCGCCCTGAGCGTCAAGGAAGAGAGCGTGGCGCCAGTGGTAAATCTCAATGCACTTGCTGGTCAGCGTATAGGGTTGACCTTGCTTCCAGAAGTTGGTGAACAAGCCACCGCCCAAGTACATGACCCAAGAGCCCTCATAGCCCGAGGCGTTGGAGGAGGGTTCGTCGGGGTTGCGAAACCAGGTTCGGTCACCGGGCACAAAGTAGCGCGGTGGCAAGGGGCGGTTCATGGCGCCCTGCTCACGTAAAAACACGTCATGAAACTCGCCCGATTGGATCGCGCGTTGGCCCCACAGGGCTTGCAGTTCGCTGAGCAGCTCGGGGTTGCTCTGTGCCAGCTCTTGGGCAATACCCAAGAGCGTGACGTACTCGGTCGCACGGTAGCAAGAGAAGGAGTAGGGTATGCCTGACAACGCGGGCTGGGTGGCCTTGGTTAGCGCTGTAACCAAGCTCACGCCGGGCAGCAGGGTGAAACCGTGTTCTTCGTCGTACGTCCAGCAGTCGGCGGGGCGTTCGGCCTCGCTGGTGTGAAAGGCCAGGGTGGTCTTGCGCGCGCCCTGTACGATGTGCTGGCGAATGCGTACGGCGGACACCAGCTCGTCCACACTCGGGAATTCAAAGGTGACCGGCCCCATGAGCATGGCCACAAGGATTTCTAGTCGCAGATCAAGGGCTTTGTTCTCGGTGTCCAGGTTGAGCGTCTCACACAGGTGCAAGGTGTCAAAACCCGGTGCCCAATGTTCAAGTGCCGAGGGCTTGAGTTTGAGGCGCAGCCAGGGGCCACGAACGTCTGTGCCACTTTGGGCGCTCACATGCGGCACGAGGGTCAGGGCTTCAAGCTGGGTGAGTACCGTTTGGCAAGCCGCTTGCGCCATGTCAGGGGCATTCGGGTGGACGGGGCCACGCACCAAAATGCCGCGACACACGGCCCCAGCTAGTCTGACCGTGTCGCGGTTGATAGCTTGTGTTTCGCTCATGCGGGGCGTGGGCTCGCATCTTCAATCACGCCTTGCGTTACCAAGGCGTCAATCTCAGAGGCGGTGTAGCCGTGTTCCAGCAACAGCTCTCGCGTGTGCTGGCCCAGCAAAGGGGCAGGGCGTGTGACCTGCGTCGGTGTGGCCGAGAAATGAATCGGGCAACCGATGGCACGCGTTGGGCCAGCCTGCGGGTGGTTCAGCTCCA
>JANXSU010000080.1 GCA_025356545.1 Comamonadaceae bacterium | reverse complement strand
GCCGTGGAGGGATTCAACGCCCAAACGCAAACCTGGGAGTTGCCTGCCGCAGGCCAGCGCTACAACGTGATGCAAGCTGGCGTGCAATTGGCCAACCGCAGCGGCGCGTTGAACGACATTGAATACTCTGAATTTGTGGTGAAAGTGCAAGCCTTTGCCGATGCTTTGAGCGGTACGCCCGAGTTCCCCGAAATGCGCGACGAAGTGGCACGGGCGCGCGAGCTGGACCAATTCGCCAGCCCGCATGACGCGCAATTGAGCGTAACCCTGCGTGCCCGTCATGCGGCCTGGAGCCCTGGTTACGTACAGCAAAATGCGGCGCGGCTTGGCTTTGTGGCTGGTGTTATCCCTGGGCGCATGGTGCTGCCTGCGGGTGTGGCGGGACAGCCCTCGGTGCTGGGCCTGGTCTATGACTCGCAAGCCGCACTGGCCGAAGACCCGACCCAATCGGCGATCCATGAACTCAGCCTGAATCTGGATGTGCCTCAGGTGGATCGCAATGAGCAGCCTTTTGTGCGCCTGCGCCTGGCCGCGCAGCAGTTGGCCGACAGCATGGACGGTTTGGTGACTGACGACAATGGCCAGCCTTTGACTGCACAGGCCCTGGACGTGATTGGGGTCGAGCTGGAGAAGCTCTACGATACGCTGGACGGCCATGACTTGTCAGCCGGTTCGGCATTGGCCCGCCGGCTGTTCTCCTGAGTCCTTGACCGCAGCTTGGCGAAGATGAGCACGCCTGATTTATTTGACGATGCGCCACCCGCGCCACCTGTCCCTCCCGTACCACTTACCCAGCGCTTGGCCGAATTGCGCCGCGTGCTGCACCACCACGCCCATCGTTACTACGTGCTGGATGCGCCCGAGATTCCCGATGCCGAGTACGACCGACTGTTTCAGGCATTGCAGGGTCTTGAGGCGGCGCACCCTGAGTTGCTTACGCCGGACTCCCCCACACAGCGAGTAGGGGCCAAGCCATTGACTCAATTCGAACCTGTGCGGCACCAATTGCCCATGCTCAGCATCCGCACTGAGACCGACACCGAAGCCAGTGGCGCCGCCAACTTTGATGCTCGTGTTCGGCGTGAGCTGGGTCTAACAGAGGCCGATCCATTTGTGGAGTACGTTACCGAACTCAAGTTTGATGGCCTGGCCATCAGCTTGCGCTATGAGCACGGCGTGCTGGTACAAGCGGCGACGCGGGGGGATGGTGAACAGGGTGAAAACGTGACGCAAAACGTCCGTACGATTGGACAGATTCCATTGAGATTGACACCCACGCTGGCCACTTCGTGTGCTTTTCTGCCCCCCGTTCTCGAAGTTCGTGGCGAGGTCTATATGCGGCGAGACGACTTTGGAAAACTCAACGAACACCAGATAGAAAAGGGCGAAAAAACGTTTGTCAATCCGCGCAATGCTGCTGCCGGGGCCATCCGCCAGTTGGACCCGTCCATCACCGCCCAGCGCCCCTTGAGTTTTTTTGTGTACGGCCTGGGCGAGATCACACCGGTGGCGCAAGGCGGGCCAAAGTTTGAGACGCACTTCGAGCTTCTTCAATCCTTGAAATCATGGGGATTTCCGCTTGCAGACCAATTGGAATGTGCACAAGGCGCTACTGAATTAATAGCATTTCATGCCCGAATGGGGCAATTGCGCGACAGCTTGCCCTTTGACATTGATGGTGTTGTTTACAAAGTCAACAGCTTGGCCTTGCAACAGAAACTCGGTTTTGTGACCCGTGAGCCACGCTGGGCCGTGGCGCACAAGTACCCGGCGCAAGAGCAGCTCACCACCGTGCTGGCGATTGACGTGCAAGTGGGCCGAACCGGCAAGCTTACCCCCGTGGCCAAGCTCGCGCCCGTGTTTGTGGGCGGTGTGACGGTGACCAACGCCACACTGCACAACGAGGACGAGGCGCGGCGCAAGGATGTGCGGGTGGGTGACACCATCATCGTGCGACGGGCTGGCGATGTGATTCCTGAAATTGTGGGTGTAGTTCTCAACCCCGTTCGGGCTGAGCCTGTCGAAGCCTTTCGACAAGCTCAAGGCAAACGGGTAGCAGAACGCGGCCCCCTCTTCACCATGCCCCGCATCTGCCCCGTGTGCGGTAGCGCCGCCGTGCGTGAGGACGGCGAAGCCGACTACCGCTGCACCGGTGGCCTGTTTTGCAGCGCCCAGCGGAAAGAAGCCATCCTGCACTTCGCCCACCGCCGTGCGGTGGAGGTAGAGGGCCTGGGCGACAAGCTGGTGGAGCAACTGGTGGACGCGGGCATCGTCAAGACGCTGCCAGACCTGTACCGCTTAGACCTGACTGCACTCGCTAATTTAGACCGAATGGCCGAGAAGTCAGCACAAAATCTGCATGAGGCGCTACAAAAATCGAAGCAAACCACCTTGCCGCGTTTTCTCTTTGGTCTGGGCATTCGCCATGTGGGCGAGGCCACGGCCAAGGCCTTGGCCAGCCATTTTGGTAAGCTGAATGCCATTATGGGAGAGACGTCTGAGGTGGCGGCAAGCGTCGAGCAATTGCTTGAAGTCGCAGACGTTGGTCCTATTGTGGCTGACAGCATTTACACGTTTTTCCAGCAGCCGCACAACCGCGAGGTGGTGAATGATTTGCGTCAAGCCGAACCCGAAGGTTGTGGCCTGCATTGGACAGAGGGCGAGCCTGCGCCCCGAACACAACTTCCTTTGACCGGTCAGACCTTTGTCATCACCGGCACGCTGCCCACCCTGAGCCGCGATCAGGCCAAAGATTTGCTGGAAGCGGCAGGGGCCAAGGTGGCGGGCTCGGTAAGCAAGAAAACCCACTTTCTGGTTGCAGGTAGTGAGGCGGGCAGCAAACTCGACAAGGCCAGGGAGTTGGGTATCGAGGTGCTGGACGAGGCTGCTTTGATGACTTTGCTGGCCTCGTTTGTGGGAGAGAAAACTTGACTGTGCGAGAGATTTTAAAAATGGGCGACCCGCGCTTGCTGCGAGTGGCCCAGCCCGTTACCGCGTTCGACTCGGATGAGCTGCATTTGCTCATTACCGATCTGCTTGACACCATGGCTGCGGCCAATGGTGCTGGGCTGGCGGCCCCGCAGATCGGCGTTGATTTGCAAGTGGTCATTTTCGGCAGTGGTGAGTTCAACCCGCGCTACCCCGATGCGCCCATGGTGCCGCGCACGGTGCTGTGCAACCCGGTCATCACACCGCTGACGGAAGACGGACAATCTCTTGGCGCTTTTGAAGAGGAGCTGGGTTGGGAAGGCTGCCTGTCCGTGCCCGGCCTGCGCGCTATGGTGCCACGCTACGCCCATATCCATTACGCGGGATTCGATCAATACGGTGATCCGATAGAGCGCACAGTTAGCGGTTTTCACGCCCGTGTCGTGCAACATGAATGCGACCATTTGATCGGCAAGCTCTACCCGATGCGCGTGCGCGATTTCACTCAATTTGGTTTTACTGAGGTCTTGTTTCCGGGGCTCGATGCGGGCGTTGACGATTGAGTGTTGGCCCCAACTAATCAGGTTGACAAAGTTCGCAGCAACTCAGTTTCAATCTCAATCTGTGTTCGGTTGTTTTGCAGCGCAGCGCCGTCGATCAGAAAAGTGTCATCCACCCTTTCGCCCAGCGTGTTGATTTTTGCCAGCTGTAAATTGATGCCGTGGTGGGCCAGCACGCGTGCCACGTTGTAGAGCAAGCCAGCCTGGTCGCTGGCGGAGATGCTGAGCAACCAGCGCTGACCTTTTTCATCCGGCTTGAGGCCCACGCGCGGCACGATGGGAAAGCTCTTGACCCGGCGTGACACGCGCCCTCGGCTAGGGGTGGGCAGCGGGCCACCCGCTGCAAGGGCGTGGGCCAGCTCGGTCTCGATCATGCTGGTGAGTTCCTGGTAATGCTCGGGCTGGATGGAGGTCACCACCTGAAACGTGTCCAGGGCATAGCCATTGAGGGCGGTGTGGATGCGGGCATCCAGAATGCTGTAGCCACCATGATCGAAGTAACCGCAAATGCGGGCAAACAGGTCGGTTTGATCTTTGGTGTAGACCAGAACTTGCAGACCTTCCCCGACCAGTGAGCGGCGTGCCCGCACGATAACTTTTTCGGTGCCGACTTCGCGCGAGAGTTGGCGGGTGTGCCAGGCGATGTCGGTTGCGTCGTGGCGCATGAAATAGCTCACGTCCAGTGTGGCCCACAGTTTTTTCTGCGCATCAAAAGGCAGTGAGTGCAGCGCCAGCATGACCATGGCTTCGCGTTTGCGTGCCTCCACTTCGGCATCGGGCGAGGGGGCGTGGCCCCCCAGCACGCGCAAGGTGTAGCGGTAGAGGTCTTCTAAAAGCTTGCCTTTCCAGGCGTTCCACACCTTGGGCGAGGTGCCCCTGATGTCGGCCACCGTCAGCAGGTAGAGCGCGGTGAGGTAGCGCTCGTTGCCCACCCGCTTGGCAAAGGCGGCAATCACATCGGGATCACTCAAGTCGGACTTCTGGGCGATGCGACTCATGCTCAGGTGCTCTTGTACTAGAAATTCGATCAGCTTGGCATCTTCGCGCGCGATGCCATGCTGGCGGCAAAAACGGCGCGCTTCACCCACGCCCAACTCGGAGTGATCGCCTCCGCGCCCCTTGGCGATGTCGTGGAACAGCGCTGCGGTGTAAAAAATCCAGGGCTTATCCCAACCCGCAGCAAGTTGCGAGCAAAACGGGTACTCGTGGGCGTGCTCTGCCATAAAGAAACGGCGCACATTGCGCAACACCATCAGGATGTGCTGGTCTACCGTATAGACGTGGAACAGGTCGTGCTGCATCTGGCCTACGATGCGGCGAAACGCCCACAGGTAGCGCCCCAGCACCGAGGTCTGGTTCATCAGGCGCATGGCATGGGTGATACCTTGGCGCTGCATCAGGATTTTTTTGAAGGTTTCGCGGTTCACCGGGTCATGACGAAACTTGGCGTTCATCACTGTGCGCGCGTTGTACAAGGCGCGCAGTGTACGGGCGGAGAGGCCTTTGGCCCCACTGGTGGTCTGGAAGAGCAGAAAGGTTTCCAGAATGGCCTGCGGTTCGCGCTGGTACAGGTCGTCGCTGGCAATTTCAATCAGTCCGTCTTTGTCGTTGAAGCGGTCATTGATGGCTCGCGGTTTTTGACTCGACGGATTGATGCGCTCTTCAATATTGAGCAACAAAATCTGGTTCAGCTGCACTACAGCCTTGGCGGCCCAGTAGTAGCGGCGCATCAAGGCCTCGCTGGCACGCGCCATGGGCTTGCCGTCACCTGTGGAGACCGAGGTGAAGCCGAAGGATTCGGCAATCGCGGTCTGTAAATCAAACACGAGGCGGTCTTCACGTCGCTTGGCAATCAGGTGCAGGCGCACCCGGATCAGACGCAGCGTTGCTTCGTTGCGCTTGAGCTGACGAACTTCAAAAGCGGTGGCTAGTCCGTTACGTGCGAGGGCATCCCAAGTATTTCCCAAACCAGCCGCTTGGGCTACCCACAGAACGATTTGAAGGTCGCGCAGGCCACCGGGGGATTCTTTGCAGTTGGGCTCCAGCGAGTAAGGGGTGTCCTCAAACTTGTTGTGACGTTGGTGCATTTCCAGCGTTTTTGCCACGAAGAAGGCCTTCGGGTCGATGGCCTTTCTGAACTGTTCGCAAAACGCCTGGTAAAGCGGTGCGTGGCCTGTCACCAGACGTGACTCCAGCAAAGCGGTTTGTACCGTGACATCCTTGGAGGCCTCGCTCAGGCACTCACCCAAAGAGCGCACGCTGGAGCCGATTTCCAGTCCCGCATCCCAGCAACTGGTGATGAAGGTTTCGATCCGGGTTTTCAAGCCCGCGTCCTGCCCGGGGGATTGGTTATCTGGCAGGAGCAGCAATACGTCGATATCAGAGTAGGGGAAGAGCTCATCACGGCCATAGCCACCTACTGCCACAAGGGCCAAGCTTGAGTCAAAACCAGCGGCTTTCCAAAGTGACTTGAACGTGTCGTCGGTTAGTTTTGAAAGCTTGTGCAGCGCCGTTCGGACTGCACGGGTGGATACCCCTGAGTTTTCTGCTTTATTTAAAAGCGCCGATTTTTGAGAGCGGTAATGATCGCGGATGGACGCAAGGGTGAGGGCCTGTCCCGCCATGTTTCAGGCCGTCACGAAAGCGGGTACAGGCGGGCTGCCCGCTGAGAGCGTGAGCACTTCATAGCCCGTGGGCGTGACCAAAATGGTGTGCTCCCACTGGGCGGAGAGCGAGCGGTCTTTGGTGACGATGGTCCAGCCGTCACC
>JANXSU010000074.1 GCA_025356545.1 Comamonadaceae bacterium | reverse complement strand
AGCTTGCCCGTACTGGCGTGTTTGCCCTCTACCGTCGGGCTGGCCGTGTGGCACGAGGCGCAACTCCACTCTTTGCCGTGCTTGGTGGTGAAGAGTTGTTGCCCGCGTGCCGCTTGTGCGGTCACCCCGGCCTGCGCGCTGTAGGCCGCGAGCTGCTCGGTGGGGGTGATGGCGTGGGCTGCTGAACACAGCGCCACTGCACTACAAAGAAGCAGGCGGAATAGAGAAGCTTTTGAAGGGGTCCACTGTTGCATATAAGTCTCCGTAACAGGGACTAGTCTGACCGCCTCACCTTAGGGCTTTCTTAACAACTCCCACAAGGACTTCAACCCAACGACCGCACCAGTTCCATCGCCTGCTCCACCCGCTCCACCGCGTGAATCGTCAGGCCTTCAAAGTCTTTACTTTTGAGATTTTTAGGCACATTGGCCTTGGGCACCACAGCCACGCTAAAGCCGAGTTTGGCCGCTTCTTTGAGCCGCTCTTGGCCGCGCGGTGCCGGGCGCACTTCGCCTGCCAGACCCACTTCGCCAAAGGCAAAGAAGCCCTTGGGCAGGGGCTTACCGCGCAGGCTGGAGGTGATAGCCAGCAGCACCGCCAAATCGGCCGCCGGTTCGCTGATGCGCACACCGCCCACCGCGTTGACAAACACATCCTGATCCATGCAAGCTACACCCGCGTGGCGGTGCAGCACGGCCAGCAGCATGGCGAGTCGGTCTTTGTCCAGGCCCACAGACAGACGCCGGGGTGAGGGCCCGCCGCTGTCCACCAACGCTTGAATTTCCACCAGCATGGGCCGCGTGCCCTCCAGCGTCACCATCACACAACTGCCGGGCACCGGCTCGGCGTGCTGGCTCAGAAAAATGGCGCTCGGGTTGCTCACGCCCTTGAGGCCTTTTTCGGTCATGGCAAACACGCCAATCTCATTCACCGCGCCAAAGCGGTTCTTGATGGCGCGCACCAGGCGAAAACTGCTGTGCGTGTCACCCTCGAAATACAGCACGGTATCGACCATGTGCTCCAGCACGCGCGGCCCGGCCAGCGCACCCTCTTTGGTGACATGGCCGACCAGCACCACGCACACGCCACTGGCTTTGGCCGCGCGAGTGAGGTGCGCCGCGCACTCGCGCACCTGCGCCACCGAGCCGGGGGCCGAGGTGAGTTGCTCGGAATAGACGGTCTGAATCGAATCAATCACCGCAATGCCCGGCTGCATGTGGGCCAGCGTGGCGAGGATTTTCTCCAGCTGAATCTCCGCCAGCACCTTGACTTGCGAACCTTCCAGACCCAGGCGACGTGAGCGCAGCGCCACTTGCGCGCCGCTCTCCTCACCCGTGACGTACAGCGTGCTCATGCCCGTGCGTTGCAACGAATCCAGCGCCTGCAAGAGCAGTGTCGATTTGCCAATGCCAGGGTCGCCGCCGATCAGTATCACCCCGCCTTCCACAATGCCGCCGCCCAGCACGCGGTCCAGCTCATCGTGGCCGGTGGGTGTGCGCGCCATGTCGGTGGCGTCGATGTCGGCCAGTGTCATCACCTCGGCGGTTTTGGCCAACGCGGCAAAGCGGTTTTTGGTGGGCGCGGCACTTTCCGCCACGGATTCGATCAGCGTGTTCCAGGCTTGGCAATGCGGGCATTTGCCCAACCATTTGGGGCTGACGCCGCCGCATTCGTTGCAGGTGTAGATGGTTTTGTCTTTGGCCATGAGTGGGTCACCTAGGCTGAGGCCTTGCGCGGTCCATCGGGCATGGTGCGCAGCATGAATTGGTCAAACAGCGGCACGGTGAAAGCGGTATCGCCATGCGCGGGGCTGTAAATCATGCCTTTTTTGATCAGACTTGAGCGCAAGGGCGCAATGGTCTGCACTTTGACACCCAAACGCTCCGCCACACCACCTGAGCGCTGGTTGCCCGCGCCCATCTCGGCCAAAGCGCAGAGGTAGTCTTTTTCACGGGGCGTGAGCCGATCGAAACGTACCCTGAAAAAGCTGCTGTCCAGACGCTCTGTGGAGGAAATCGTGGTTTGCTGGATCCGCGGCAGGTCAATGGGTGAATGATCGGCCAGGTTCCACGATTGGTAGCCCCATTCCTGCAAAAAGTACGGGTAACCCTGAGTCACACGATACACCTCGGCCAGAGCCTCGGGCGTGAAAGAAACGCCTTGTGAGTTGACCGGTCCTTGCAGCGCCTGCGCCGCATCGGCCATCGCGAGCGCACCGACTTCCGGGTAGTTGAACAGGCGTTCAGCATAGGATTTGGACTTGCCCGCCAGACCGACCAGTTGCGGTAGGCCTGCACCAATCAGCACCAGAGGCAAACTGCGTTGTGAAACACGGTGAATTGCCATGATGAGCGCACTCATTTCGAGCTCGGTCAAATACTGCAACTCGTCAATGATGATGGCCACGGCGGTGCCACGGTCTGCCGCCGCTTCGCCGACAGCGACGAACAGTTCGGCCAAATCGGCCTCCAGATCACCGCTATCGGCGGAGCCTGTTTCTGGGTCAATGTCAAGGCCAAACTCGGCGTCGCCCACCTTGACTTTGACCGCGCCGATGAAGCTGCGCAGCACCCGCAGGCCCCGTTTGACTTTTTGACTGACGTTTTGCATCCGGTCCAGCGCAAACAGTGTTTGACGCAATGGCGGCGAAAGCAATTGAGGCAGCGATTTGTTCTCATGGGCCTCAATCAGCACTGCCTGATAGCCCTGCGCTTGGGCAATTTCACGTACGCGATTGAGCAGCACGGTTTTGCCGACTCCACGCAACCCCACCATGAACATACTTTGCTCGCTGCGGCCGGCTTTGATTCGGGCCAACAAAATTTCAACTTGGCGCAACAAATCGCTACGTCCAGCCAATTCCGGCGGCTGATTGCCTGCACCAGGTGAAAACGGATTGGTCAGAGGATTCATATTTAGTGAAGTTACTATGGTTTATCCATTTTACGAGTAACAATAATAAACCGACATAACTTTGATAGAAACACGCAAACTCATCTCTGATGTTCGCAGTGACCTGGTTGCGCGAACAGACATCGACGCTGGGATTTAGGCTAGAAAAATAAGCTGTACAAAACAACAGTTTAACTGATGACAAAATCAACAGTATTTCGCACCTTTCATTCATCACCCTCTCACCATGCCACACCTCGTCATCCTCTACACCGCCAAGCTCGACGCCGAAACTGACATGACCGCGCTGTGCCGCAG